>JARRPN010000432.1:0-2623 GCA_037382875.1 Calditrichaceae bacterium
CAGACGGAAAGCACTATGGATGCCAATTCACTCTCGATTGATCCGGGTTTTACTTCGGATACAGATTTGCACATTGCCTCCGAAACATTGGATGGTGCAGGAACACCAATAGCTGAAGTTGATGTTGACATCGATTACCAAAATCGCCATCCACTTCATCCGGATATTGGCGCTGATGAATTTCGTACCGGATTGAATAGCCCTCCTATTCTTGTTCAGGCAATTAATGATACGATCTTAACTCAGGACATATCAGTCAATTTAATAATATCTGATATGAATACTGTGTTTGATGATCCGGATACAAATGATGTATTAACTTTTAGTGCAATAAGTTCAAATGTCCATGTTAATGCTATTATCGATAGTAATAGCTTGTTTATAAATTATACGGTTGGTTATCACGGTTCTGCACAAATTGTAGTTAAAGCTACGGATTTGGGCAATTTGTCTGTAACAGATACCTTCATAGTTACCATAATTGGTGTCAATGATCCGCCAAACGCTGTCGATGATCATGTACAGGCTAATACTTATATTAAAGATATCATTTACGTATTAAACAATGATAGCGATGCTAATGATGATCCAATCCAAATAATAAAAGTAGATCAGCCTGAACATGGAATTGTAGAAACTAAATTTGAAAATACTGAAATTACCTACATTTCATATCACTATTTTACAGGAATTGATTCCTTTAGATATCATATTGAAGATCAATACGGTGGATCTGATTCGGCAATGGTTTATGTTGAAGTTATACCATTATTCGAGATGGTTGAAACCGGTATAGTCAATGTTTCTCATGGATCGGTTGCCTGGGGAGATTTCGATAATGATGATGATCTTGATATAGCTATTTCAGGCTGGTTAGGTACTATCAATGAATATACATCAAAAATATATCGTAATGATGATACTATTTTTACTGATATTGAAGCTAATCTTGTAAATGTTTCATCAAGCTCTCCGGGATGTCTGGATTGGGGTGATGCAGATAATGATGGTGATCTGGATTTATTACTTTGCGGGCTTTATCAGGCGACTCCCGATGTGCGCTATGCATCTAGGATGTACAATAATGGTCAATATGGGTTCCTTGACTTTGGATACAATGATTTAGAAGACGTGTCATCGGGTTCCATATCGTGGGGAGATCACAATAACGATGGATTATTGGATTTTCTTTTATCCGGTAGTCCTACTGAAGGAGATGATATAACAAATGTATATCAGCATTATGATAATCTGCCCGGAGGTACTGATTTTCTTAATATATCTGCTGGGATCCAGAGTATCTGGAGTGGACGTAGTACATGGGTGGATTTTGATAACGATAATGATTTAGATGTTTTCGTCTGTGGATTTGGAGCAGAACCTTCCAAACTATATGAGAATACGGATGGCGAATACGAGTTAATGAATTCTGCTATTCCGGGATTCGGAAATGCAGATGCAGCATGGGGTGATTATGATAATGATGGGGACATGGATCTATTAATTTGCGGTAAATATCTGGACAATCCCACGACAAAAATTTATCGAAATGATGGACCAGCTCCGTCTGTAGGATGGATTTTTACAGATATTGAAGCTGATCTTCAGGATGTTGAGAGCGGTAGTGTGGTGTGGGGAGATGTTGACAATAACGGTGATCTGGATATCGTTATAACAGGTAATAGCGGTGGATTCGGTTTAAAAACTGAATTATATCTAAATCACAATGGTGAATTTGAACACTATGATTTGGATTTGCAGGATGTAGGTCGAAGTGCAGTTGCATTTGGGGATTATGATAATGATAATGATCTTGATTTGTTTATAACAGGTGTAAATAATAATCAACTAACGAGGTTTTATAAGAATAATCGGGTACTTACTAATCAGAAACCTGGCACTCCTACTGGTTTGACGGCAGAAGTAGCAGGGAATTCAGTTGTGTTCAAATGGAATCCAGCTATAGATGATTCAACATCCTCAAAATCACTAACATATAATATTCAGGTTCGATCAGATGAGGGAACGCTCTTAACTGTACCTGGAATGTCAGGTGAAAATGGATATCGAAAAATTCCTGAATATGGTAATGCTGGTCAGGACACAAGTTGGATTTTAACTGATCTTGATCCCGGGGAAACATATTATTGGAAAGTCCAGGCAATTGATAATAGTTTTATAGGATCACCATTTGCTAAAGAACAATCTTTCGTTATCACAGCTATTGAAAATATAAATGACTTACCAAAGACATTTGCACTGTATCAAAATTATCCCAATCCATTTAATCCAAGTACTAAAATCAAATTTGATGTGCCTGTAGCCAGTGATATAAAAATCATTCTCTATAATATACTTGGAGAAAAAGTCCGGACACTGGTTAATATAAAATATGCTCCGGGGCGTCATGAGTATGTTTTAGAGGCATCAGGTTTGGCCGCAGGATTATATTTTTATCGGATTAAAACCGATCAATATATGAAGACCAAGCGAATGATTCTTTTAAAATAGATTTGACAATCAAAAGGAAGGGCTTTTTGGAGCAAATAAACAGAAATATAATTAAGCAACGATGTTGGACCGCTTTTTTAAATAATGTCCAATGATTCGACCCAAGTCATCA
>JARRPN010000433.1:0-1758 GCA_037382875.1 Calditrichaceae bacterium
TGCACTTGGAAATCCAATTACCATCCCTGTAGCTCCCTGGGAATCATACTATATTGATCTTTGGGGTGAAGACGGCTTAGGATATGCCTGGTCTGTCCTTAATGATACATCAACGTTAGATGGAGATGCCAGTATAGCTGGTACACAACCGATGGCGACAAACGGAGCGTCTTTGTATGGCGGTTTTGGTCAGGATGTCAGTATACCTGCAGGTGGAGCTGTTATTGTTAGCGGTGATTTGGAATTTGTCGGTGATCCGGGAAATTCTTATACTGCACTACGTTTCGCCATAGCATATAGGGACAGCATGACTTTGCAATATCAGTATACTGACTCTGCCAGCTGGGTTGGAGCAGTAAGTTCAAATTATTATGGATACGAATTTACGCCAAGAAGTGGTACTGCTGACCAACCAAACGGCAGTGGCGGTAATGGTTCAGTCTGGACAATTATAAACGGTAATTGGCCGAGCACATATAGTAATGGCGGCGGTCCTGTTGGGGAAGTAGTAAAGCAGGCTCCCCGTAATTCTGCGATTCTTGAAGGAGAATATACGTGGGCTATTTCTGTTTCTCAGGTTAATGATAGTACGAATGAAGTAAGATGGTCTTTTGTTAAAAAGGATGATAAGTATTGGTTTGCCGGCAGTGTTTTAGCACCCGCAGTAACCGATAAATTTAATGGCGTTGGTTTTTGGACCAAAGATGGTGAACATACACAACTTAACATTACATATTGTGAGGTTGATCAGGGTGATCCTATTCCTATACCAAAAGCACCGTGGGAAGATTATTTTCTGGATACATGGGGTTTTATTGGTGATAGAACCGGTGGTTGGACTAATGAAACTGGTCTTGATGGTGATTTTTATATGTCCGGTGAGAGCGCTTTATCAAATTGGGTAGCAGCTCGTGGTGCATTTGATGCGGTTGAACCTGAAGCTGGGGACATGGCCTATGTAGTCCAGGGCGATATCGTTCTGGAAGATGGTGGTTTCCAGGATTGGAGTGCTCTCCGTCTGGGTATCTTCTATGGCGATAGCGTAGGTACGGTAGCTATTGATTCGGCAATGGATTCAAGCTTAGTCTGGACAGGCATGGAAACACATCATTCGGGTTATTTGTTTATGCCACAGAGCGGAACAAATACTGTACCAACTTGGTCTGGAGATTCTGATGCAGAAGGCACCTTTGGTGCTATTGTTGATGGTAGTTGGATCAGCACAAATAATGCAAACGCTTATGTGCTTGGAACTGATTTACAAAATCCGGCTGGCGCAGTCGCCACTGCAGGTACCTATGCATTTAAAATGGGTGTTCAATTGCTTGAAGATGGGGCAATGGAAATAGCTGCAAGTATTACCAATGGTGATGATTATGAATGGGAAGCTCATGCAATCGATTCGAGTGCTTCATTACCAACCACCATGTTTAATGGTGCTTATTTTGGTTTAAACAACAGCACAACTACAGAAATGCGTTTGGAATATGTGGAAATTACTCAGGTTGAGGATCTTTCCGATGTTGTCTCAATAGAAGTAGAAAAACTTCGTAGTGGTATGCCAACATCATACTCCCTGGATCAAAACTATCCAAATCCATTTAATCCGGCAACGAAGATTAAATTTGGATTGCCTGAACAAAGTGATGTGAAACTGGTTGTTTACGATGTTCTGGGTCGTGTTGTTGCGGAAGTTGCTAATAAGAAAATGAGTGCCGGTTATCATGAATTTACATTTAATGCAGGACGTTTTGCTAC
>JARRPN010000433.1:1812-4421 GCA_037382875.1 Calditrichaceae bacterium
GATAAAAATAATAGTCATTTTCTATAAAATGGAGAGTACAATTTTTGAGTAAATGCCTATTTTTTAGTAACTTCCCCATGTATTTATAATTTTAGTAAACGAATGTATAAGACTAAAATTCATTTATAATGGGAGAGAGAGTATGCGATTCTTTAACGGATTAATTCCAATATTTATAATATTATATTTTATCACGTTATCAGCACAACCATCTGGCGGACCCTATGGACCCATCCAGCAGAAATACGAATTACCAAAAATTAAAGGAACAATCTATTATGTTGCTCCAAATGGTAAAGCAAATTCAAATGGTAAATCATTAGAAAATCCTACAACAATAGAATCAGCAATTGAACAAGTTAGAACGGATGATGCCATTATTCTTCGTGGTGGTGTATATCGCACTGGTAATCTAATTCTAAATCAAAAAATCATTATGCAGCCTTTCGAAGATGAACATCCGGTACTAAAGGGAACCTACATCGCAAATGATTGGAAGCAGCAGGATAATGGTCTCTGGGTAACTACATGGTCCCATCTTTTTCCCTCAAAACCCGGTAACTGGTGGCGTCGGCATAGGGAAGGGGCAAAGACACCGCAACATCGTTTTAATAACGATATGGTTTTTGTGGATGGGAAATTTTTACAGTCAGCCGGCTGGGAAGGTGAAGTAAATGAGGAAACCTATTATATTGATTATGATACAAAATTAATTTATATAGGTGTAGATCCTACCGATCGGCTGGTTGAAATTACCGCTTTTGATGCTGCATTGATAAGAACTACAAAAGATGTTCATGGTAAAAAATCGGATAAAAAAGGCCCTGTTATCAGAGGGATTACATTCACACAATATGCCTACCGAGCATTCTCGATTGAAGGCGCTTTTCCGGAAGGTCTATCTGATGAAAAAAATCATGGAAAAGAGGTTGTCGGAACAAAGCTGGAACATTGTACCATATCTTATTGTTCGCGTGTGGCGGGCTATTTTAGAGGTGACTCATTAAAAATCATCCATTGCAAGGTCAGCGATACCAGTACAGAAGGTATTTATATAGAAAGCTCCAACGATGTTCTTTTAGAGAAAAATATATTTACGCGCAATAATATCGAAAGAATTACAGGATATTATCCTGCAGCTGTAAAAATATTCAACCAGTGCTATCGAGTAACCTGTAATGATAACCTGGTAATTGATCTACCATATTCTAATGGTATATGGTATGATGTCGGTAATGTAGATGGTGTATTTATTAATAATTGGATTCAGGATGTTGGTTGTGTTGACAAAGAGCCTCTGACAAATCAGGTTTGGCCAAGTGATAATGGTTTCTTTTTTGAAATATCAAAAGGTGCCGTATGTGCAGGAAATATATTTGTAAATTGCGATCACGGTTTATTGGTACTGAACAGCTCCAATGTTCAAATGTATAACAACACTTTCGTGAACAGTATGGCGGCCATAGGCAGGAATACTCGTAGCGCCCAGGGAGATCACTTCGGCTGGCATCCCAGTACAGGACCTGATGTGGATGAGCGCGATGGCCATATATTTGTGAATAATCTTTTGGTGGGTGAGAAAGAATTTTCTCGTCCGCTCCTTTTTACCTGGCAAACTCCTTCACTGTGCGAACGATTATCCAAACCCTTGTTGAAAGAGCTTGATCATAATATATATATAAAAAAGTCGAATGATTCTAAGTACCCAATCATATTATGGAGTCCGGCATCGGAGGATAATTGTCAAATTGGATTTGAAACAATAGAAGAGTTAAAAAAGATATATCCATCATTTTCTGATGGCAGTATTAGTTGTCTGAATTATAAAGGACCACTTTTTAAAAGCAGTGAATTAGGTAATTTTCAGCTACTTGATGCCTTTTCTGAATTGGATTCCGGTACAGAAATCCCAGATGATATTAATAAACTGTTACCTGATTTCAGAATAAGAACAAAGTATATCGGGGCGTTTGGCAATGTCGAACAAAAATAATAGTAATTTATTTAGGATTTTGCGAATTAATTATATACAAACAGTGCTGGATTTCTAAATTCTATTTTATTTTTCGCGTAGTTTCTCTGATAACAATTTTAGAATTCAGTATAATGTTTTCAATCGGTAGTGCGCGTTCCGCTTCAATATTATTTATTAAAATTTCCGCGGCTTTCTTGCCCAGTTCCTCAAAAGGCGTGCTAATGGTTGTCAATGCAGGAGACCAGTGCTGAGCAAATTCAATGTCATCATTTCCAATAATTGATACCTCTTCCGGCACTTTAATATTTAATTTATGTAAAGCTGACATCAATCCTAAAGCAACAACATCGTTATAACATACCACAGCCATGGGAAATAATTTTCTATCTATATTTTCAAAATACTTTATACCTGTATTAAATCCATCATGGTAATGGGAACCACAGCATACAACTAAATCGTCATTAAAGGCGAGATGCGATTCACTAAAAGCTTTACGAAAGCCTTTTATCCTTTCAGCAGTGTGCGAGGCAAATTTTGGACCTGAAAAATTCAATATGTTTGTATGGCCAATTTCGATTAGATATTTAACTGCATCACTTGTTGCTTTTACGTTATTTATACTTACAACATT
>JARRPN010000434.1:0-2574 GCA_037382875.1 Calditrichaceae bacterium
GGAAAACTCTCGCCACCAGCATTCAAAGCCGTGATTTTAAAACTGTAAATTAAACCGGGGATGATATCTTCAATAACGGCCTTCGGTTCATCGACAATAAAACCGTTATCAAATCCGCTATTTTCAACCCGGGTATAGACCTTGTACTTCTCAGCAACTGCACTCGGCTCAAGCGGATCATTTACCGGCTGCCATTTTAAGATGACACTACCCAGCGTATCAAATGTGGCTTGGAAATGATCCACCGGTAATGGCTGAACCACAAATTCACTTACATTTTGGCTGGTAATAAATTTCAACACGCCCTTATAAATAGCCCGTGAAATCATAAACCGAAAACGGGGATCATTGGCATATTTCATATCTTCAAAATTCTGATGAGAGAGTAGCTCGAGTAATACACCCGGTACGTTAGGTCTAAAAGCTTCACTGTATCGGGCATCCAGTAAGCGTCGTCTATTCCATTCCGGATTAAACGTTTTCTTGATATCATTTAATAGCTGTGTTTGCACAATATCCGCAAAATCACGGGTAGCAATACGTGATACACTATCCGGAAATACCGTCTGAGTATCAGCTCCGGTTGTACTATAAATCAGCATGGTTCCGATGGTTGAATCGTTATCTGTAATACCAGCATCTGTGTGGAAAGCTAAGGTCATGTCTATGGGGATACCCAGTCCGGGCAAATCCCTGTTTTTGTTAGGACCATTCGGCGCACCATTCAGATAATTGATGTATTCCGAACGGCTGTTAATATCATTGATATAGTCTTGTCCGTTTTTACTCAAATTGTGAACAAGAGTGTCCGGCATACCGTCATACTGCAGATAATAACGACTCCCTTCCATAAATCGCGGTCTTTGGCTGTTCCAGTCATTCCGTATGATATTACCCATCCCGCCGCCAAAGCGAACAGCATCGGCAGTGATTAATTTTCCTGGTTGGCCGCTAAGATTTACGACTTCCACCATACCCTTTTCAGCATGGGTGCCTTTATCAAATTTAAACTGACCCAGATAAACCCACATTTGTCCGCCAATCTGCTGATTTACCAGAAATCGAGTCTTACCACCGGTATGATAAACTGTGTAAAGCACATCATCGGCATTTTCCTGTGAGCCAAAATATGAAATATAAACAGCATAATTACCCTCTTCCGGAATATTGGGAATCCATTGAATTTTTGCCGAAACGATGGAATCCGATTCCACCTCTTGATAGGTTCCTAATCTGAATAAATTAAGATTAAGAGGATAAGGCTTGGGGGCTTCAGCAAAGCCCGGCGTATTACCATTAATCCATACCCGATTATTCAATCCGCCTACTTCAATATATAAACCTTTTTCATTATCAACAGTATTGTTGTCAATGATTACCTCATTGGTTTGTATATCACGTTCTCTTGGGATAAAAACCTGGGCGCCGGCATTTTCCAGCATGGGAATTAAATACGGAATGGTAAAAGATAACGGCAGCAAATCCTCGACGGTCTGGAAGAGCCGGGCTCTCTGCCATTCCCAGCGATCTTTTTTATAATCATAATACCAGCCATGGCTGTGCCATAATCCTATATTACGGTTATATAATCCTTTTTCCGGGATCCATTTGTCCAATCGGGTTACAATTGGTTTTACAGTTCGTTGTTTTTCTTTTGGTAATCGTAAGGGATCTTTTGGTAACCGATCTCGAAAATAATTTGGAACTAACTGTTCGATTGGATACTCACCAACAGACAAAGTCAATTTGTAGTCGCTGTATTTTTCATCCAATTGTTCCCGAGCTAATTGATACAGGGTGATGACATTTTCTTCGCGAAAGGGGAAATAAGCAAAATGCTGGGAGAAACGAACGTTAATCCGGCGAGTTTTGGGATCGATGATTATTTCTTCAATTCGCGTATGCGGATGCAGCTCAAATGGATCTTTATAATGCTGGATTAACTGTATGAATTTTTCAAATTTTTTATGCAGATCAATGGTCTGCTTGTCCATACCGGTGTAGTCATACTGGGGACCTTCTTTGAGTATTAATTCCGGCTGACAGGATAAGAGCAAGAGAAAAGATAAAAGAAAAAAGAAAAAAGTATATTTCATAATTGTATGATTTTTGATTTATCAGGTGTTGATTGGAATTTAATTTAAGTAATATTGGGGAATGGATGAAATTAAAATAGTTTTATATTCTTTTTGTCTTGATACCCGTCTTAGCCGGACAGGCAAAAAGAACCAAAAAAATCAAGGCCAAAAGTTCTTAATCTAGTTTTGTCGAAGACAAAATCGGCGAATTTTCTGGTCGAGCTGAATGGCTCAGAGAATTGCAAACTTCAGAGCGAGTTAAAATTCGCCAGGGCTTTTTGTTACTTTTTGGCCAGACAAAAAGTAAAGAAAAAAGATTTAAAGATTAAAATAGTAAATAAAATTGTGTATTATTAAAGCTTTATCTACTTTTTGCTTGATCAAAAAGTTGCAAAAAATCAAGGCTGGAAAATAAATAGAAAGAAAAACTATTGCTCGTTTCACTAAAATTCTGAAACTCGCCCAAAAAACGGTACTCAGACAGTCAGAATTTTGA
>JARRPN010000435.1:0-4586 GCA_037382875.1 Calditrichaceae bacterium
GGCGACACACACGGCCGTCCCGTCGGCAATGAGGTCGGACGGGCGACCGAGCGGGCCGGCGATGTCGTGGATGTGGGCTCCGGGTTCGACGGCGACCAGATCGGTCGTGCTCTTGCCCACCGCTTGGACCACGGCAAGTACAATGAACTGATCTATACCCATTCAAAAGATACCTTGTACCTGAACCTTTTTGTTGCTTCCGAACTTAACTGGAAGGATAAAGGCATAAAAATTAAACAGATAACAAATTTTCCTTATGAGGAACAGACCAAACTTACAGTAACAGAAGGTTCTGCCGATTTTACTTTGAAGGTACGTTTTCCGGGATGGGTGAAAAAGGATGCTTTGAAAATAACGGTAAACGGAAAGGAAGTTACCTATTCTGCATTACCTTCATCTTATGTGTCCCTCGACAGGAAATGGGAAAAAGATGATGTGATACAAATTATGTTACCAATGCACAATTCCATTGAACGCATACCCAACGTTCCTGAATATATTGCTTTTATGCACGGCCCTGTTTTATTGGGTGCAAAAACCGGTACGGAAGATTTGAGAGGTCTTATTGCTGATGACGGCCGCTGGTCACAATATTCGAGCGGAAAATATCTTCCAATTGATAAAGCGCCTATCCTGATAGAGGATGATGTTAAAAGCATTGTCAATAAATTAGAGCCAATAGATGGAAAACCACTGAATTTTAAATTAAATGCTAAAATGATCAATCCGATGGATCTTACATTGGAACCGTTTTCTCAAATTCATGACGCCAGGTATATGATGTACTGGCTGGCATTAACAAATGACGGATATAAAAATTATTTGGATTCACTGGAAAATATTGAGAAGCAAAAACTTGCCCTGGAAAAGCGTACCATCGATTATGTAGCCACAGGTGAGCAGCAGCCGGAAACCGATCATGCCATGCAAAAAGAGAAGTCAGACACAGGCAACCAATTTAATGAATTTTGGCGCAGTGCCCGTGACGGCGGATATTTTAGTTATGACTTAACCACAAACTCCGAAACCGGTCTGAGTCTATTCGTTCGTTATTGGGGCGCCGAATGGGGCGGCCGTAAACTCGATATTTTTATTGATGATGAAAAACTGATCACAGAGGATAATACGGGCGTATGGAATATATCAAAGTTTAAAAATGTCGTTTATCCTATACCTGACTCTATGGTCAAAGGAAAAAGTCATATACGGATTAAATTCCAGCCCCTTCCCGGTAACACGGCCGGTCCTGTTTATGTTGTGAGGCTGTTAAGGGAAAAAATTGAATAGTATAAATTAAGATTGAAGAAAAACAAGCATATTATTAAGGAGATTTTATATGTATACAATGAAGCTGGTAATTTCTGTTGTCTTTATAACTATATTAGGATTAACAATAGTACACACTGCTGAAAATCAAATGGATAAATCAAATAATAATGCTCCAATTTTTACAAAAGCTGTTTACCAGGGAGATGATCAAATTTATAAAGATTATCCATTAGAAGACGGAGAGTTTTATAATCCGATTTTACAGGGGTGCTATCCTGATCCTGCCGTTACTAAAAAAGGTGATGATTATTATTTAGTTTGTTCATCGTTTGCCATGTTTCCCGGAGTGCCGATTTTCCACTCAAAGGATTTGGTAAACTGGACCCAAATTGGCCATGTACTGGACCGGACTTCCCAGCTTGATGTTCATGACACGGGCATAAGTGGAGGTGTTTATGCGCCTGGTATTACATATAATCCGGGTAACGATACTTTTTACATGATTGTTACTGCTTTTGCCGGTGGGCTTGGAAATATTATAGTAAAAACAAAAGATCCAATGAAAGGCTGGAGTGAACCAATCAAATTAAAATTTAACGGCATTGATCCATCAATATTTTTTGATGATGACGGCAAGGCTTATATAGTGCATAATGATGCGCCGGATAAAGGGAAAGAACTTTATAACGGCCATCGTGTGATTAAGATTTGGGAATATGATATTGAAAAAGACCAGGTTATTGAAGGAACAGATCAAATAGTTGTTGACGGCGGTGTTGATATTTCGCAAAAACCTATTTGGATTGAAGCCCCGCATCTTTATAAAAAGAATGGACAGTATTACTTAATGTGCGCCGAAGGCGGTACCGGCGATTGGCATAGTGAGGTAATATTTATTAGTGACAGCCCCATAGCCGATGGAAAGTATTACGGGGTATTTTTAGCCATCCGTCCAAATGAACAGGACCGTGTAAATATTGGACGTGAAACATTTATTTTACCGGTTGACTGGTCAGGCACATTTCCATTTTTTGAAAATGGACTTATTCCTATCGGGCCAAAACTAAAAGTGCCAGCAGGGGTAACAAATAAAAACGGAAAAGACGGCTATTTTCCAAACGGTAATTTCATTTTTGAAGATGACTTTAGCTCAGATAAATTAGATTACAGCTGGATTGGATTAAGGGGTCCAAAGGAAGCTTTTATATCCAGGACAGATAAGGGGCTGCAAATTACTCCCTTTGAAGCTAACATAAAAGAACTTAAGCCAACATCTACCCTGTTTCGCAGACAGCAGCATAACAATTTCTCATTTACTACAACACTTATGTATAAACCCGGCTCTGAGAAGGATTTAGCGGGTTTAACCTGCCTGCAAAACGAATCATCCAATTATGTTTTTGGAATAACAAAAAAAGGCAGTGAATATATTCTTTTATTGGAACGAAATAAACGAAAGGGAAGATTTGGTCGTGAAGTAATTTCTGAGATTGTTGCAAGTGTTAAAATTGATATTGAAAAACCGGTTTCGCTTAAAGTGAGTGCAGAAGGAGATAATTATCAATTTAGTTATTCTGTTGGCGGAGAAGAATTTGTCAATTTGGGCGGGACTGTTTCCGGCGACATCCTTTCGACCAATGTTGCCGGGGGATTTACAGGGGCACTTATAGGATTGTACGCCACTTCAGGAAATAATTCGTTTCCTGAATAATTTATGTTATTAGGTTTTTTAATGGCTTGAGTAAAATAAAATACAAGTAATTACTTTAAAATTGAAAATAGATTTTTTGTCAAAATGCTATGAACAACCGATTTTCTTTTTCTTCGGGAAATAACTTAATGATTAAAAAACACACATTTCTTTTTTTATTGCTCATTGTTACCGCTTTTAGTTCTGTAACAGGCCAGGAACTGCTGATTACTAACGCGCAAAACAGAACGTTTACAAGTCTAAACGGTAAATGGAAGTATGTCATCGATCAATATGAAACCGGTGGGTCTGGATTTACAGCGCTTTATCTTAATCTTAAACCAAAGGATAAAACTGACCGGATTGAATATAGTTTTGATCAGGCGCAAACGCTTTGGGTACCGGGTTCGTGGAATACTCAGAAACCGGAGCTCTTTTATTATGAAGGGACCATCTGGTACAGGAAAACTTTTGATCAACAAAATATAGATAAAGAGAAACGCTATTTTGTCTATTTTGGTGCAGCCAATTATTTAAGTACGGTAACTTTTAATGGTAAAATACTTGGAAAGCATGAAGGCGGTTTTACGCCTTTTTGTTTTGAAGTAACCGACCTTATCAAAGAAAATGACAACTACTTAATTGTCGGTGTAAGCAATACCCGCTCGAGTGATCAGATTCCTGCTAAAGTTACGGATTGGTTTAATCATGGCGGAATAATTCGTGATGTTAAGTTGATAGAAACACCTGCCAACTTTATCAGCAATTATTTTCTTTCGCTGGATAAGTCAACCCTGAATAACAAAATAAAAACCATAAAAGGAAGACTGACGCTTAACGGAACAACAGGTCAGCAAAAAGTATGGTTAATTATTCCTGAACTAAAAGTAAAAAAAGAAATTACCATTGATACTTCCTGGACAGGCAACTTTACAATCGATGTAAAGAACCTTGAACTTTGGTCGCCTGAAAATCCTAAACTTTACACGATATCCATTGAAACAGAAAACGAGAAAATTCAGGACCGGATTGGATTCAGGGCTATTGAAATAAAAGGCAAGCAAATTCTACTCAATGGGAAGGCGGTTTTTCTGAAAGGTATTTCGCTGCATGATGAGAATCCGCTTCGCCGCGACAGGGCAAATTCTGTGGATGATGCCAGGTTGGTACTTGGCTGGGCTAAAGAATTAGGCTGCAATTTTGTTCGTCTTGCCCATTATCCTCACCAGGAAAATATGGTTAGGTTAGCGGATGAAATGGGGATTATGCTATGGGAAGAATTGCCATTATATTGGGGCATCGACTGGGATAATCCAAACGTATATCAAAAAGCTAAAGACCAGTATACTGCACTGATTAATCGTGATTACAACAGGGCCAGCTCAATAATTTGGTCCATTACTAATGAAACGGCCCCCACACCTGCCCGAAACCAATTTTTAATTTCTTTGGCTGAGCAGATCAGGACACTGGACAATACCCGGCTGCTAAGCGCCGCCTGCAAAAAGGATCAGGCCGAAGATGGACATCCTGACAACGATTATACGCTTAGCGATCCCATCATGGGATACTTGGATATTATCAGCTTTAATGAATACCTGGGCTGGTACGGAGGTTTGCCGGCTGA
>JARRPN010000436.1:0-2550 GCA_037382875.1 Calditrichaceae bacterium
AACGGACAGGAAGTCCCCAATGTTGAAGATTTGGCCAACCACAACATACTCCGAGTCGTGGGTGTTTGTAAGCAGAGTATTGAGCCTCGAAATCGAGTTCAATCCGGATGCCGACGTACTTATAACAGACGGATGGCAACATCAAAGTAAACATAACGGGTAAGTTTGCTTTGAGCCGGCGGGATTGGAGACCTCTCGCATGCAGATACACACAATGCACAGAACCTGGGATACCCTGAGATTAACCATTGATTAGGTATGGTATGCAGCTATTAAGGCACAAAAGGGGAAACCCGGATATAGGACAATGCTTAAACCTAAAGTTATACATATGGTTCGCGTGGAGAACCGATAAAGGGAACAGCCACGATGCACGGTTTCAGGGAGTCAGACAGTCTCATAGTATCGAAGAAACTGGCGAACAAAACGGCTATTCAAAATGCCGCAGCGGAGTCAGTGAAGGGAAGGTGACTGGACGAGAGTAAGATGATTACAAAACATGATCTGGACACTGAGCCAGCAAATCATGATAATTGCGTATGTCATCTACGTGGTATTTAAGATACTACCGTCATTACTTGAGTCAGGATCCCGGTGCGGTAGTTCCGCATGCCGGGATCTGTGCGAGGGGAAAAGGGTAACCTGTTTCCCTATCGTAACTATGAAAAGCAGCAAACGTAATTAACAGGATAGGATTCTTCATGAAAAAACTAAGTCTAGTGGAAGTCATATCAATGGCAGTCGGTACAATGATAGGTGCCAGCATTTTTTCCGTGTTTGGATTAGGTGCTCAAGTAGCAGGACATAATTTACCTGAAGCATTTCTTTTATCCGGAATCTATGCTCTTGCTGTAGCATACTCTTACGCAATACTCGGGTCGAAAATCATATCCAATGCCGGTCCTATTGGCTACATATTAAAAGGCTTGGGTGACAATATCATTACCGGAGCTTTAAGCATCTTACTATGGATGAGTTATATTGTCTCCATCGCCTTGTTAGCAAAGGGCTTCTCTGGTTACTTTATTCCATTATTTCATCTAAAGCTAACAACTGTCAATATTGCTATTGTTGAAGCCGTTCTCATCTCATTATTTGTAGGACTCAATTTTTTCGGCAGCAAGGCCGTAGGAAAATCAGAGTTATTTATCGTTATTACAAAACTTACAATATTATTTGTTTTTATTATAGGTGGGGCATGGACGATACAGGCGAATAATATTACGCCGGACTTTGATCACAGTCATACCAATAATATGATAAATGCTTCTGTTATTTTCTTTTTATCTTATATGGGCTTCGGATTAATCACAAATGCCTCAGAACATATCAGAAATCCGAAACGAAATATCCCAATTGCCATTTACTCAAGTATTATAATAGTGATTATCATCTACATTCTTATTTCAGTTGTTACTTTAGGGAATTTATCATTGAGTGCGATAATCGATGCCAAAGAAAATGCCCTGGCTATGGCTGCAGAACCCTTTTTGGGCAGCTTTGGCTTTTTACTCATTTCAGTTGGAGCACTTTTTTCGATATCATCGGCACTCAATGCCAATATATTTGGCGGTGCCAATATTGCCTATTCACTAGCTAAAGATGGTGAACTGCCTGAATTTTTAGAAAGAAAAATATGGTTCAAATCGACAGAGGGATTATATATTACCGCCGGATTGGGTTTTTTCTTTGCTGTAACATTTAATTTGGGTGATATCGCAACAATTACAAGCACCGTCTTTACCGCTATCTATTTATTTGTTATCGTATCACACATAAAATTACGAAAAAAATATGGTGGTAATTTATTCCTGTTATCATTTAATATCCTGTTATTAAGTGCTGTTTTTGTTGAATTACTGATTTACCAATGGCGCTCACATCGTCATGCCTTCTATGGAACTATCATTACATTTGCCGCTGCTATCATAGCCGAATACTTGTATCGATTAATTAGAAATCGAAAGTTAACAGAACATCATAAAAAACAATTTAATGAAAAATCATTGAGCACCGCCTCCGAAGGTGATAGTTGATCCGATCAAATTAGAATGTAGATTGATTAATTTAGCCTCAATATTAAAATCTAAACGACTCCTTAATCTGAACAGATCAAGCCTTAATTCAAACATGATAAGTGCATTTCCAGACGAAGACCACAGGTCCGTTTAGCTGGGCATAACCGGACAAGCGGTCAGTATATCTCGGTTGTTACTTATCTTAGAATTTAATAAAAGGAATTAAACCAGTGAAGAACAATTTCTATTTAATTACTATTCTTTTAATTTTGTATTCCATTCATATTCCAAAGATACATTATACTTTTGTGCTTGTTATGGAATGAAGAATATATTAATTTTTTTCAATTACAGCACTTTATCGTTATGTCTATTATGAGAAAATTTGTAAAAAGTCGATCAATAAAAAACCTGATGATACTTATGTTTCTATTTCTAAGTGTGTTACTATTTTATAATTGTTCTTCAGGAAAAAGCTGGCGTACTGCCAGTCGGGAATCTGCTGGCCTTGCACCCGATCCTGTAGTCACAA
>JARRPN010000437.1:0-4904 GCA_037382875.1 Calditrichaceae bacterium
CTTTCATCATTTAAAATCAGGCAGTAACAGGTCGGGCAGATATTGGTACAGGCGCCGCAACTGACACACTGCTTGGAATTTCTTTCCCAGAGAGACATTTCTTTGCTGCGTAGTTGGTGATTGGTACTGATGTCTTTGAAGTACTTTGTCTGATGCAATAATTCCTGCTGAACCTTTTTCCGGTTATCTTGAATATTTTTATCCGTATCAGAAACCGGTTCCTGAACAGATACATGTTCCTTCATAAAATTCAGAAGTTTTTGACCCTTTTCAGATCCGACACTAATAAAATGGGAATCATTGACGGTTGAAAGATTAAGATCAAAGCCCTCTTCACAGTATGGTTTGCCATCCAATAAATTGCAGTGACAACTGGAAGCTACACTGTCACAATCACTGGTAATGATCGTGGTATGATCCCGCCAGTGTTTATAACCGGGATCAACAAAGTCCTCATTGACTAAAGCTTTATCGAGCAATTCCAGCGCTTTTAAATCACAGGCCTTCACCCCAACGACGATGCGATTAATATCCTGATATCTTTTATTGAGTACCTGTTCACGCGCCAGATAGAAAAGGATTTTGACCGGATCAACCGTGCGATATTGATTGAGAACAAACTCATCATCTTCGCGAATGGATGTAAAAAATAAATGACCATTTTGTGCATCCGGTCCGCGAGCTGGCAGATAAATTTCCTGGTAGTTGCCCATTTGATCATTAACAACCTGTTTCAGGAAGGCGATAAAATCATTGATTTTAACAATCACAATTATACCTCCTATTTAGAGAATAAATTCACATACCGGATCACACGACCTCAGTTTTTAGGATGTCATCCAATACTTATTTATCCAGATTAAACAAGGATTTCCATCCCCTGGCTTGAGAGGGATGACGCTGCATCAAATTTATTACTTGTAAATGAACTAGTGGTCAGTTAGTATTGTGAATGATCAGGATTATTGTGTAAATAGTTATGAGATAGAATTGGATTATTTCGAATTATCGTGTTAAATAAGACGAGAAAGTAGAAGTGAACTAGGTGGAATGACTGACTGAGAAAATCCTTTTGGTAAACTGAAATAGAATTTCTGTACCCGGATGCGAGGCTCAGATTCAATGTCATCATAATAATAGAAGCCATATGTTCTTAAAGTCTGTGTTAGACTTTGACAGTATTAATGGGTTTTTGGATTACTACTGACCTTCACCGCGAAACCATTTGAGGAAGCGGTTTTATTATTACGTGAAAAATATCATTAAATCATTTTATTGTCAAGAAAAATTTCACAAAATTTTAAAGAAGTGCAGATCGAAATTTAAAATAAAAGAAAAAAGGATTAATCTTGCGAATAAATTCTATGTTGCCTAACTTAAATTTTTCTTAAAGATTCCCGGAAGATGTATGAAAATTATTAACAAAATTGATAGCTGGATTGCCCGAATCGAAGACTGGATTCTTGTAAGTCTTGTCATCTCTATGGTGTTCCTTGCTTTTCTACAAGTGGTTTTAAGAAATTTTTTTGATCTAGGCATTATCTGGGGAGACATTCTTCTTCGGCATATTGTTTTATGGGTAGGATTTATAGGTGCCTCCCTGGCAACAAAAAATAATAAACATATCAATATTGATGTATTCAAACGATTGCATAAAGGCTGGCCTAAAAAGATCATTAATTTATTTATTAACCTGGTTGCTGCTTTTGTCTCAGGATATTTAGCTCATGCTGCTTATAGTTTTGTCCTGGATGAAAAGGAATTTGAATCCATCATATTTAATGATATTCCGGCATGGCCCTTCCAAACTATCATTCCCAGTGGTTTTGCTTTAATGGGTATTCGGTTTATCATTTCAGGTCTGAATGCATTGGCCGAGAAGGAAGGGAATTGACCTATGGATATTTTAATCATCGGTATTATTCTCATCCTGTTAGCTTTATATGGTACGCCTTTATTTGTGATTATTTCTGCTATAGCCCTCCTCGCTTTTCATGCAGCTGGAATCGATTCAAGTGCTGTAATTATTGAGCTTTACCGATTAGCGAGTCAACCAGTGCTTATTGCGATTCCTTTGTTCACATTTGCCGGTTATTTATTAGCGGAAAGTAACACGCCACAGCGACTGGTTAATCTATCCCGTGCCCTTTTTGGCTGGATGCCGGGTGGACTGGCGATTGTGGCTCTGGTATCCTGTGCCGTATTTACAGCATTCACCGGTGCTTCCGGAGTGACAATTATTGCATTAGGCGGTCTGTTGTATCCCGTTATGATCCAGGAAAAATATTCTGAAGATTTCAGCTTAGGATTATTAACTGCATCAGGTAATCTGGGGCTCCTATTCCCGCCAAGTTTGCCTATTATTTTGTATGGCCTTGTTTCACAGGTCAGTATTGATAAATTGTTTGTAGCTGGCGTTTTACCTGGTATTTTAATGGTTGCTCTCCTTTCGGTTTACAGTGTAAATTTTTTTAAAAGATCAGGCAATGAAATACCAAAATCAGGCATTTTACGTTTTGATTGTAGAAGTATTTATTTATAAAGACATTTCAATAAAAAAAGATTTAGTTAGGGTTGTTCGTGATAGTATGATTTTAGTAGGCGGCATATTAGTCATTTTAGGAGCTGCGCTAGGGCTGGCTAATTATATGGTTGATGCACAGATCCCAATGAAAATTCTATCTACGTTAAAGATATACATTTCTTCAAAGCTTGGTTTCCTTTTGGTTTTGAATCTCTTTCTTTTAATTGTTGGAGCGCTGATGGATATTTTCTCAGCAATAATGGTTGTTGCTCCCATTGTAATTCCGGTAGCGGCCAGTTTTGGTATTGATCCGGTACATTTGGGTATTATATTTTTAGCGAATCTTGGGATTGGTTACTCAACGCCGCCGGTTGGTATGAATCTGTTTATTGCCTCATTCCGTTTTGAAAAACCAATTTTAAAATTATATACGGCTGCCATTCCATTTTTAATAATTTTATTAATCGCATTATTACTAATTACATATATTCCGGAACTTAGTACCTGGCCGGTTGATTGGATAGGAATTTAGAATGTTAAGCCTTAGAACTAATTCTTTAACAATATAGTTAAAGGTTTTATTGTCAGAAAAAACAGGTTTTAAATGTCTCTAATTATTGAAAAAACAAAAAACCATGTTTCTAACTTATTAAATGAAAAGCTTACTGAGAACCATCTATTTCATAATTTGAAACATACTGTGGACGTGGTTGAAGTAGCTGAAGAAATAGCCAACCATTCTGATGTAACTAAAACCGATTTGGAATTATTGCTTATCGCCGCCTGGTTTCATGATACGGGACACATAGAGACTTATAAGGATCACGAAGATGTTAGTTGTAAAATTGCACAAGAATTCCTTGAAAAAGAATCATATCCTCAACATAAAATTGATCAGGTCATCAAACTCATTCAAACAACAAAAAGAGAAGAGGAACCAGCCAATCAATTAGAAGCTATTCTGCGTGATGCTGATGTCAGTCATATTGGGGAGAAAAAAAGTCTAAAAAAAGGCCAGCAGTTAAGAGAGGAATGGCGTTTAATTTTAGGCAAAGAATATACAGATAAAGAGTGGTATGAATTTGATAAATCATTTTATTCGAACACAAAATTTTATACACCTTATGCGATTGAAAAATATGATAAAAGACGTATTAAAAATTTAAATAGACTGGAAAATAAAATGCATAAAGAGGATGAAAAATCTTATAAAGATTTTGAAAAGAAAGTTAAAAAAGCCATAAAAGAAAAGGTGCCTGAGAGAGGCATTGAAACTGTTTTTAGACTGGCATCCCGGAATCATATCCGTTTAAGCGGAATTGCAGATAATAAAGCCAATACACTTATCAGTGTAAATGCTATCATTATATCGATTGTACTCTCTGTGCTCATAGATAAATTAGAGCTTTCAACCCATCTTACAATTCCTACTATCATTATTTTAATTACCTGTATCCTGACCATAGTTCTTGCTATTTTAGCTACAAAACCAAAAGTAACCCAGGGCAATATCAGTAAAGAAGATATCGAAAACCGTCAGGGTAATTTATTATTCTTCGGTAATTTTTTCCGTATGTCGCTGGATGAATACGAGTGGGGTATGAATGAATTAATGGGTGATCGTGAATATTTGTACCATAATTTGATACAGGATCTCTATTTTCTTGGATTAGTATTGGAAAAGAAATATAAATATCTGCGTTGGGCGTATAATGTTTTTCTTTATGGTTTAATTATAACAGTAATTTCTTTTATTACCGCTGCCCTGATTGCATAAGGTTTATTATAAATGAAAAGACTTCTGCTTGTCCGACATGCCAAATCCAGCTGGGATTATCCCGGTCTTACTGATTTTGAACGGCCTTTGAATAAAAGAGGCAATCGGGATGCACCCTTTATGGGCAAATTATTAAAGAAAATGAATGTAATACCCGATCTAATTATATCCAGTCCCGCTACAAGAGCAATAACAACGGCCCGTTATTTTGCCGATAATATGGATTATCCTTTAGAAAAAATAAACACCAATGAACGACTTTACGATGCGAATCCCTCTGATATTATTGAAGTCATATCCGAGATAGATGCGTCAGTAAATATCCTAATGATTGTTAGCCATAATCCAGGCTTGACCGAAACGGCAGATCAGCTTAGTGGTGAGGTCATAGATAATATTGTTACCTCAGCAATTTTTAATATCGATTTTGACACGGATTCATGGAAAACAATTAACAGAAAAAATGCCCGTATCGGATTTTATGAGTATCCTAAAAAGCACCTTTAGATATTTCTATTTACTTTCGAACTCATAAAAAGTAATAGTACTTTTGTCTTTACGCCCCTCATCGCAAATAAGTAGTTCGTTATTTGATTTAAAAAC
>JARRPN010000438.1:0-5108 GCA_037382875.1 Calditrichaceae bacterium
CATATCAATTATGGTCCGCCTTTTATTGAGAGTGTTCGTTTAAGTGAACTTGGATTTTTGGTAGAGGGTTGCAGTTTGTGCGGTGGCAAGAATGTGAAATGGGAAGAACTTAGTAAGACGGATACATCTGTTGAGTATCAGATTGCCTGGGACTAATCATGGAATTGAATACTGTAATTATTTCCGATATCATTGGTTCCCGGAAACTGAATGATCGTGAACGCCATGAGTGGCAACTATTTCTAAAATCTTCGATTATCCAAATTAATGAAAAATTTTCCAGTTATATTGAAGCACCATTTATGATTACGAAAGGCGATGAGTTTCAAGGTGTATTAAAAAAGATTGGCTCGGTACATTCCATTGTTATGGAATTTGAACGTCTCATCTTTCCATTAACAATGCGGTTTGGCGTTGGCCATGGCGTGATACAGAAAATGGGCAGCAAAATTCCTATCGAAATGGATGGACCGGCATTTCACAGGGCACAAGCGGCTCTGAATGTTGCATTAATATATGCTATTAAAGAACGATGGAGCGACATTAGCTATAAACGTTACTGGAAATACCAGGAATGCGGTACGTATGAACGCGTCGCTCAGGAAGAGGGTGTGTCCACGCAAGCAGTCTGGGATTCACTTCATAATTCACATGCCATGGAAGTGATTCAGGCGGAGCAGGCTATTCGGAAAATATTATGTGAAGAAGCTATCCAATGCCAGCAACCGATAAGTATTAATTAACACGTTTAATACTTTTTATTGAGAAAAATAATATTGCAGCCGATATGACAACTACAACCGGTGATACATGATCATTCCATTCATACCACTGCATATGGGGCTCTAAATCGAAATTCAGGAATAGCACACCAACCAGATTGTTAACTCCGTGAATAATAATAGCAGGAATTACTGAGTCGGTACGCCAGGCCATGTAACCGATTACGATACCCATCAAGAAAAGCTGGATCGCCCAATACAAATTCATATGAATCATCGTCCAGGAGACTGAAGAAAGGATTACTGCCCGGGTGACATCGCCCCGTTTTTCAAGGCTGTATTGTAAAAATCCACGGAACAGTCCTTCCTCGGCAATGGCGGCTACAAAAACGGCCCCAAGGATAATTAAAATAAGTTCAAATGAATTGGCCGCTTTTAATGGTTCCATTTGGTCATTGAGCCAATCCGGCAGGGGATAGAAAATATTAATAATTCGATCCAGTTCATCACTCAAAATGGTTAAAGCAAGACCAATTAATATGGACTGGATTACTATATTTAGTGATATGGAGTTGAAACGAAACAATGGCTTAATTTCATATTGCCTGTAGTGTGCATAAATGAGGGGCACGATTAGAAATAAGCTACCACCGAAGATAAAGAAGATTTGCATATTTTTATCAACTTTATCCAGATCGAAACCCCAGTTAGCAACTACATTGTATATAAGACTGATTAATATTATCAAAGCAAATGCGCTTAAGACAACCATTAAGGCTTCAAGAGGATCAGGATAGCGTGTGTCTTCTTTCATTTAATTCGCCCTAAATTTTACTTGGTTTTGATAGTGGAATAATACAATCGCCGTCGATGCAGCCAGATTAAGCGATTCCCCAATACCTGTAATTGGAATATTTACTTGTTCATCCAATATATCTTCTATTTGATCCGTAATACCATGAGCTTCCGAACCAAATATTAGTCCATATTTTTGCTTTGGATTCAACTTAAATTTTTCAAGGGACATTTTACCATGAGCAGAGGCTCCAATCAGTTTAAACTGAGCATCCTGCTTTAATACTCTTAGTTGTTCAGGTTCAACATCTTCATATATCCTAATGTGACTAGTGATTCCGACAGAAGATCGGACCGTTTTGGGCTGGTAAGGATCGGCTGAGTTGGGGCTGAGTAGAATGTGATAAACACCAAACCAGGCGGCTGTCCGGATGATGGTACCCAGATTGCCGGGGTCGTTTACCTGATCGAGATAAATAAATATATGGAATTTTGTATCGGATCTAAAGACTTTCTTTACGGTATTGTTTAAGAATATCTTCACGGCTTACTACACCAACGTAATTCATATCTAAAGCAGTATCCACTACCGGTAACATTTCCGAATCACTTATTTCCATTTTGTCCAATGCTGAGCCCAGTGTTTCCTGTGGATGAGCAACAAAGATATTCTCACTCATAACATCCGTTGCTAATAAAAGGGGTGCCAGTTCCCGATCAAATAATACAGGACGGATATCCCTCATGGCGATTGCACCAATAACTTTGTTTTCACTGTTTACAACAGCAAAAGAATTATAGCGCGAACCCATTAAAATGCTGAGTATTTCATCGAAACTTGCCATATCCAGGATTGGTTTGGCACTTTTATTAATTATAGACTGGATATGATGCGTTTGTAATATGTCCTGATTGCGCCCGTCCACCGTACGGTTGGAAAAAAGTGATATTTTCATACTATAGATTGAATCTTTCTTCAGCCATCGTGCTACCAACGTTGATGTGACGGTCCCAAGCATTAGCGGTAAAATGATTTTATAATCCGCCGTAACTTCAAAAATAATTAATAAGGCAGATAATGGTGCATGAATCACCTGGCGGCGCAACAAGGTCGGGGAATATCTTGCCCGCAATAGTGCCGAAAAGAGCCCCGAACATGGCTCCAATAAAAAGCGAAGGCGTGAATAAACCGCCGGTACCTCCGGAACCCAGGGTGAAAGAAGTAGCCAGAATTTTGGCAAACATGAGTGTACCTAAAATTAATATTTCCGGACTACCCATCAATGCTGTATGTGTGGCGGTGTCATCAAAACCATACAATTCGGGAAACCAGTAGGCAATAATACCGGTGAGCAGGCCACCAATGGCCGGTTTGAGAAACATAGGTAGTTTTAAATTGTCTTCAAAGATATCTTCCACTTTATAAAGCGTAACAATGAAAATGACGGATAAAACGCCGCCGGCCAATCCCATAATCATATATAAAGGCAGTTCGCTGAAACTGTGCAGCGTATACGTGGGAATAGCAAAAAACGGACTCGATCCAATCATATATCTGGATATAGCTGTAGCTATTACGGACGAGATAACAATAGGTGTAAAAACAGTTAAACTGAAATCGGCCAAAATGACTTCGATAGCAAATACAACACCCGCGATAGGTGCATTAAATACAGCAGCTAATCCGGCTGCTGCGCCGCATCCCACCAATATTTTTAACCGATGCTGTGATACATGAAAAAGTTGACCAATTCCTGAACCAATTGCAGAACCGATCTGAACAATAGGTCCTTCTTTTCCAGCCGATCCCCCCGAACCAATAGTAAGACCGGAAGTAATGGAAGTTAAGAAGGCTACACGACGCCTAATAAATCCGCCTTTATTAGCAACGGCATCCATTACACCGGGAATACCATGACCTTTTACTTCAGGCGATAGGTAATACGTAAGGAGTCCAACACTTAAACCACCGACCGCAGGAAACAGAATGCGCAGATACTCATTGACCGGACCGGAAAAGAGATCTTTACCAATAAAATCAAACAAACCATGTTGAACGCCGTCCACAATCAAATTAAGCAAATAGGCCCCAAAACCAGTCAGGGTTCCGATGATGCTGGCCAGGAAAAGTAGATAGAAATCTTTTGGCGCATTAATTTTATACAGTACGCGTAAAAGTTTAATATGGTAGGTGCGGATAAATGAAGTAAACGCCATTATTAAAAAGTACCCTTGCAGAATTTTTCGGTTTATTCTTTGGATTTATCAGTTAAAAATTCAAATAGCTCGTCAAAGGGTATATCAACCTGCTCACCCTGGTCCATCAACTTAACTGAGAAAGCTTTTTTCTGCAATTCATCATCACCCAACAGTAAGACGAACCTGGCATTTTGCCGATTAGCTTCCCGCATTTGCGCCTTAATACTGCGCGAAAGTAAATCGAGTTCAGCCTGCAGCCCCATATTTCGAATTTTTTTCAGCCAGACTAGCGATTCATTTTTGGCTTTATCACCCATAGCGACGAGAAAAACCTGCAACCGCCCGGAATCCGATAAATTGATATTTTGCTTATCGGCAACCATAAGCAGCCGCTCGATGCCGCTGGCAAATCCAACCGCCGGGGTAGGCTGTCCGCCCAACTCTTCCGCCAGTAAATCATAGCGTCCGCCACCGCATATTGCATTTTGAGCACCGAGTGCATCACTGGTTATTTCAAAGACAGTTCGGGTGTAATAATCCAGACCGCGAACCAGGTAGGGATTTTCTTTAAATGGAATACCCAAAATGGTTAACTGGTTCTTAAGTGTTTTATAATGTGCTTTACTTTTCGGCAACAAATGTTCGGCAATCTTTGGCGCATTTTTATTCATAGTGCTGCAGGTTTCATTCTTGCAGTCCAGAATACGCATTGGATTTTCATCGAAACGTCGTTGACAGTCCGGACAATATTTATTCAAATTAGGCTTAATAAAATCCTGCAAGATCTTTTTATAGCGAACACGGTCTTCAGCATCACCTACGGAATTTATAACCAGTTTTAAGTCCTTTAGACCGATTGCATCATAAATGGCTAAAGCCAGATCGATAATTTCCACATCCGCTTCAGCAGCAGAACTACCCAGGGTTTCCGCGCCAAATTGATGGAACTGGCGTAAACGACCAGCCTGGGGATTTTCCTGACGAAACAATGGAGCCATATAGTAGATTTTATTTAACTGTGATTGGGCATACAATTTATTTTCCAAATAAGCCCGTATGATCGGTGCCGTCATTTCCGGTTTCAAAGTCAGTTGTTTTTTGCCCCGGTCCTGAAATGTGTACATTTCCTTCGCAACAATATCTGTCAACTGACCAATACCGCGGGCAAAGAGCTCTGTTTGTTCAAAAACCGGTGTACGTAATTCACTGAAATTATATTTTTTCATTACAGTGCGGATTTTGTTTTCCAGAGTGATCCATTTAGAGCTCTCTTCGGGGAGGATATCCTGTGTGCCTTTTATTCGTCTTAGCTGATTCAATAGTATCTTCCTAAATTTATTGATAACTCAATCTTAACCTATAATCAAATATTTGAGCGGCAATGTACAAAAT
>JARRPN010000439.1:0-2533 GCA_037382875.1 Calditrichaceae bacterium
TAACTCAAAATTATCAACAAATATTTTTTTGTTTAAGGTTCGGTTAAAAACAACATTATTGCTCTGGTCATAAACGGCAAGTAACAATTCAAATGATGCATTGTACCCTGATGTATCAGTTTTTATAAAGGTTAGATCATCATAAACAAATTGCGTCAAAACGAGGATATCGTAGCCCTTCATATTACGATCAAACTGCTTATGTAAAACAACATCAAAATACGGTAAGCCGATTCCGGCGTTATCCGACTTTTCATAGTATTGAGCGAAAAGCATATTAAAAGATAGTAGAATTATATATAATGCAATTAATATGTTTTTAAAATTTTTCATATGATTATCCTGGTTGGCAAGTGATTTATTTTAAAATAATTAATATCATGGATATGTCAAGATAAAGTATAATTTAAATTTAATTAGCTCTTAATTAAGTACAATAAATCATACAACAAAATGACCATAAAGTTCATATTCGCTGGCATCTTCAATTTGGACAGGTACAAAATCACCTGGTTTTACATTCACACTTTCTTTTTCTACAGTGATAAAAATTTCATTATCTATTTCAGGTGCATCCCGATAGGTTCTTCCTGAATATGTGAGCGTATCTATGTCAAAGTTATCAACTAAGGTCGTAATCTTTTTGCCAATAAAAGAATTGTTTTTTATTAACGATATATCTCTCTGAGCTTCCATTATTATAGACTGTCTCTCTTTAGCAACCTCTGGATCAACTTTATCGGATAATAAAAATGCCGGTGTATTGTCTTCATCCGAATAAGTAAATGTACCCAACCTGTCAAATTCAATATCTTTAACAAATTGAAGCAATTCATTGAAATCCTGGTCCGATTCCCCAGGATGCCCGAGAATCAAAGTTGTACGCAGGGCTATGTCAGGTACCTTATCACGTATATGATCATAAAGTCTGAGTATGGATTCCCGTGTATCGCCTCGCCGCATTAAACGCAACATTCTTTCGCTGATATGCTGAATCGGCATATCGATGTAGGGCACTACTTTACTGCCATTGCCCATTAATGTTAGAACGTCTTTGGGAAAATTTGTTGGATACCAGTATAAAACACGTATCCATTCAAACTCCGGTATATTACATAGTTGATCTAATAGTGTAACAATACTCTGCTTACCGTACAGGTCTTTACCATAGTAGGAACTATCCTGAGATATAAGGATCAACTCTTTAGCTCCTCTTTCAGCTAAAAGCTTTGATTCTTCAACCAGACTTTCAATATTTCGACTACGGTGTTTTCCACGAATTCCGGGAATTGCACAAAACGCACAGCCATGGTTACAGCCTTCCGAAATTTTTAAATAGGCAATGTGCCTTGGTGTAGATAATTTGCGCAGGCGATGTAAATTATCAACTGCTGCATGTTTTTCCCCAAGCGTTTTTAAAATGGCTGCATAATCTTCGGTACCAAAAATTGCATCAGCTTCCGGAACCTCTTTTTCGATCTCTTTTTTATAGCGCTGTGTAAGGCATCCGGCAATAAATACTTTTTTTGCGGGATCTTCTTTTTTTAATGCCAATGCTTCAAAAATAGCCTGAATCGATTCATTCTTGGCATCTTCTATGAACCCACAGGTATTGATGATTAAGACATCTGAATCCTGCGGTTTTTCTACTATTTCATACTGCCTGCTTTCTAATTGTCCGCTCAGTACTTCGGAATCAACAACATTTTTCGAACAGCCTAGGGTTGTAATATGGACTTTTTTCATTCGTTTGCGAACAGTCCTTCCACGAATTCTTTTGGATCAAAATATTCAATATCAGTCATTTTCTCTCCTAACCCGATATATTTCACAGGAATTCCCAACACATTACGAATGGATAAAACTACGCCACCTTTTGCTGTACCATCCAGCTTGGTAAGAAAGATACTATTCACATTGGCTGATTTTACAAATTCTTTAGCCTGATTCAATGCATTCTGTCCATTTCCGGCATCCAGCACCAATATGACTTCATGCGGTGCTTCAGGTATTTGTCTTTGAATCACGCGGATTATTTTTTCCAATTCCGTCATTAAATTAGATTTTGTGTGTAAACGCCCGGCCGTATCTATGATTAGATAATCCGCATTTCTGGCCTTTGCCGCTGATACGGCATCAAATACAACAGCCGCAGGATCTGAATTTTGCTGATGTTTAATCACATCACAACCAATGCGCTCTGCCCAGATAGACAGCTGTTCAATCGCTGCAGCACGAAATGTATCACCCGCCGCTAATAATACTGATTTACCCTGTTCCTTTAGTTTATAAGCAAGTTTAGCAATCGAGGTGGTTTTTCCGGTACCGTTCACTCCTACGACAAGAATAACTACGGGCTTCTGCTCCGGTTCTTTAAAAGATGGAGCTTCAAGTAGCTGACTGACTTCATCCTTAATTAATTGATCCAGTTCTTCTGAAGTTTCATATCGTTCTTTTTTAACACGATCACGGATGTGATCGATCACATTCAATGACGCATCGACACCAACATCACCGGCTATAAGAATTTCTT
>JARRPN010000440.1:0-802 GCA_037382875.1 Calditrichaceae bacterium
CTCATGATGGATCCATATAACGTAACAGGCGATAATATCAATACAATTAGCTTTCATTTTGAGGATGATATCTTCCCATTGTGCCCTTGGATAACGAGAAAAATGAAATTCACCCATCACAGGAATAATCGGTTTACCACCTATAGACAAATACCTATTATTAATCAGAATTTCCTTACCAGCCGGACCGGGATGTCCCATTTTCAGATGACCATCCATTATGGTTTTAGGAGCAATGTTTGCGTCGATTTTATAAGGTTGTCCAAAAAGAGTGCTGCAAACAAAATATAAAATGCATTGTAATACTAATTTATTCATTTTATTAATCCTATTATTTTTATCCTTGTACCAGATTTTTTAAAGATGAGTCATTTGATGATACATATACTTATTTATTTATTATACTTTTATTGCTCTGTTCGTTTATGGGATATATAAATTTAAGACTAAATCAGCATAATACTCAAATTCAAATAGCATACTTTTCTTCACTGATGTCACATTGCTTATCTACTGTTAATAATTATATATGGGATAACTTTCATATTGATATTAAAATGAGCGCTTTTATCAAATAGTGTATATTTTTAAATATCAGTGCACTCTAAAAAGGTATTTTCTGTCATTCTGAGCCCCGATGTAATTGGGGAGAAGAATATCTATATCTCTATAAAAATAATGATTCTTCATTACGCTTCGCTCCATCCAGAATGACATCTCTTTGTTTTTAGATAGACTCATATATTTAAGTTTATAAAATTATGAAATGTTAGGATATCCTTTCATGTAAGTAATATTTTGA
>JARRPN010000440.1:832-5060 GCA_037382875.1 Calditrichaceae bacterium
TTTATTTGATCGAAATACTATACATTTCTTATCTTCAATTATAGGGATTTGGAGTATTGAATTTATTAAATATATTAAAATTGGCAGCAAACTAGTTTCAAAATTCTGTATCGGCGGTAATCCCTTCAGTGGATTTTCTCATCAGGGATCCAAACGCGATCAGGAAATGCGAGATTACTTTACAGATGAACGGATTATTGATTTTCTTCATCAAGCAGAGAAAGAAGGTATTAATACTCTTTTTGCAAGAGCTGATGATCATATTTTAGGAGTGCTGAAAAAATACTATCAGAAAAACGGCAAATTGCAGTGGTTTGCCCAGATCTGTGCCGATGTAGATATTCCTGATGACGAAAATTACAGCTGGAAAGAATGGATGAAGAAAGCTACGGATATTGGAGCAACATCTCTTTATATCCATGGCGGCCTCGTGGATTACTGGTATGCTAATAAGCAGTTTGATCGGTTTCATGAAGCGCTGGCACTAATACAATCATATAAAAAGGTATCCGGTTTTGCAGGACATGTAGCGGAAGAACATATATGGATTAATCATAATCTCAAACCGGATTTCCAGATGTGCAGCTATTATAATCCGACCGATCGATCACAATCGCCTCATCATTCCAATATTAATGAAAAATGGGATGATAATGACAGACAGGAAATGCTGGATGTAATTAAAACAATAAAAGTACCGGTAGTACATTACAAGATATTTGCCGGCGGCAACAAACCGATTGAAGAAGCTTTCGATACGCTTGGCAATTCAATGCGACCAAACGATGTAGTTTGCATAGGTGTTTATCAAAAAGATGATCCCGATATGTTAAAAAAAGATATTCGGTTTTTTGAGCAATCTCTTCGAAAGTAGACTAGCAAATATACTATGCTTATAATTTTCCTCATAATATCCATTCTTGCCATTTCAGAAAACAATTATATTATAATCCGATCACCTGTCAGAGCAGAAATAACTGAGATTAAACTTTCAAAAATTGGTCAATTTGGTCTACTGCGTAAACCGCGTCCATATATTCCTGCACACTACCATACCGGCATTGATATAAAGAGACCTACTCAGAATTACATAGATGAACCCATCTTCCCTATTGCTAAAGGAAAAGTAATTAGCATACGAAGGGATGGTCCCTATGCTAATCTGATTATTGAACATGACCACAAACACATAAAATTCTGGTCGTTGTATGAACATATTTCCGGAATTATAGTAAACTTGAATGATATTGTATCGCCCGATCAACCAATCGCTCATTTTATGAATAAAATTGAACTGGATCGATATGGCTGGCAGTTTGATCACTTTCATCTGGAAGTACTGAAAGTGCAACCTTTAAAACTGGACCCTAACAAAGAGCATCCTGACCTTTTATTCAAATCCTATTCTCTTGACTGTTATACGGAAAAAGATTTAAACAGGTATTATTATAATCCAATTGAATTTATACAATCATTTCCTGATATTCTGGAACAACCAAAAGGAAAACAAAAATGAAAAATAGAACAGCCCTGATTTTATTATCGATCTATCTCATTTTATTCATTGTATGTGCAATAAATCCCTATGCCCGGGATGTCTGGTGGGCTGAAAATCTACCCATAATGATTATCGTAGCCGTCGTAATTATTGTAACCCGATATTATAAATTTACCCCAACCAGTTATATATTGATGTCGGTGCTGATCTACCTACATACGATCGGCGGCCATTTCACCTTTGAACGTGTACCTTTTGATTATGTGAATAATTTGTTTGGATTCGAGCGCAATAATTATGATCGCTTTGCTCATTTCAGCGTAGGTTTTTATGCGTATCCCATTGCTGAGCTCTTATTAAGCCGAAAACTTGTATCATCCAAGGTAATTCTTGCATTGTTTCCGATTTTTTCTATTTTTGCTGTAGCCGGAGGATATGAAATTATCGAATGGCTGTTTGCTGTTTCCGCAGATAAAAGTGCAGGTATTGCGGTTCTTGGTTCACAGGGTGATATTTGGGATGCACAGAAAGATATGTTAATGGATATATGCGGTTCAATCGTAGCCATGATTCTATTTTTCAAAATGAATAGAGAAAAGATAAATAAAATAATAAATAAGGATACTCTACCTACCCATCCTTAAAAGAATGGGTGTATTGTTCTTCGATTTTGTCATTCTGAAGGAGTTTATGACTGAAGAATCTAAATTATTTATATTAATAGTAGATTCTTCTCCCAATAAAAACATTGGGATCAGAATGACGATTAACTAATCATTATCCGCCCGGAAACATAGATGAGGGATAAACAATAATTAAAGACTGATGAAATACACAACCATACTATTTGATCTTGACGGTACTTTATTCGATTATGATGCCTCAGAAGCAAAAGCCCTGGAAAGTACCTTTAAAGACTTTAATCTTTCCTTTGATGACCATGTCATTCCTACCTATCGTGAACTCAATGCACGTCTCTGGAAACAGTTTGAAGAAGGCGTCCTTTCACAGAAAATTATAAAATTTTGCATTTATCAGAAGGAACTGATATGATTGACGGAGCACACGAATTAGTTGAATTTCTATCTGATTCCACAGATCTGGTCTTAATAACAAACGGATTAACGATCGTTCAACGTCCCAGGATAAAAAATTCAGGTATGGAAACGTATTTTAAAGAAGTTATAATATCAGAAGAAGTTGGATCAGCTAAACCGGATCCAAAAATTTTTGATATCACTTTTCAACGATTGGGTTATCCTGCAAAGGATAAAGTACTTATAGTCGGTGATAGCCTGACTTCGGATATGGCCGGAGGCATCGGCTACGGTATTGATACATGCTGGTTTAATGCAAATAACAAAGATGGCCATAATGGTGTTGATTATACATATGAGATCAAAGAATTATCGGAGCTTCGCCAAATATTAAGCAATTAATTTACTGATCACTATTATATGGAGTACAAATATGCAAAAATTATTTTTACTCTCATGTTTCTTATTTCTTCTAACGTTAACCATACAAGTGAAAGCCCAAAAAATAAACAACGTTAAAAATGACAAGGATAAATCCAAAATGAAAATAACCATATTGTACGATAATTATGTATTTGCAAAAGACACAAAATCCGATTGGGGTTTTGCCTGTTTGATCGAAGATGGCCAGAATACCATTTTATTTGATACCGGCGCTAAAGGTGATATTTTAATGCATAATATCAAGGCCTTAAATGTGGATATTTCCAAAATTGATCTGATTGTCATATCGCACAATCACTGGGATCACACCGGTGGATTGAAATCTGTACTTAACAGCAATTCAAATCTTAAGGTGTATATGCCTTATTCTACATCAGAGGAAGATAAAAATATGATAGCAGGAACTGGAGCTACTGTAATTACTGAAAAGGAACCGATAGAAATTCTCGATGGTGTTTATCTGACCGGTGAAATGGGCAATGAAATAAAAGAACAATCACTAATCCTTGACACGCCCAATGGATTGGTCGTCATTACCGGCTGCTCGCATCCCGGTATTGTTAACATATTAAAACAGACAAAAAATATATTGAATAAAAAAATACATTTGGTTTTAGGCGGATTCCATCTTCTCAGAGATTCCGATAAAAATGTTAAAAGAATTATTGATGAATTTAGATCTCTGAATGTTGAAAAATGCGGCTGCAGCCATTGTACCGGAGAAGACGCTATAAAAATGTTCAGTAAATCTTATGCTGAGAATTTTATAAAACTTGGTACTGGTAAAATAATTACGATTCAAAATTGAAATATTTGTTTTTGTTTAATTCTAAATAAATAAGTTTTGAACCTACAGTTGGTTTCACTTCCTGATCTTCCGTAGCGATTATCAGGTTATTTTGTTCATCTACCAATACCAGTGGCAGCATTTTTCCACTGTCGAATTTTTTTAGATCGGCTTCACTTTCAAATTGCAATAAATCGATTCTGGCATTTGCATTAAAGACATCATTTATTTTTTCAAAAGTCATTGTTGTATCAAATAAACATCGCCCGCGTAAATGTCTGGACACCCGTTGATCATCACTCATTACTTTCTTCTTGTATGGCAATTGATAGACTTCTGCTCTTCCAAATAATTCTGTAAAATGTAACGCTGCCAATGCGTTGACTTCATCATTTGGCGTCAAAGCAAACATTTTACCTATTCCCTGCAGATTCAATTCATCAATTATATCTTCTGATAAAA
>JARRPN010000441.1:0-4701 GCA_037382875.1 Calditrichaceae bacterium
ATAAATTAATGATTACGTACTTTTTGTCTTGATATCTGTCTGGCGGGCAGGCGCTTTTCAATTACGGAAAGTGCATTGCCAGAGGAGGGCTATCGGTGGTCAGCTGAGCTCCGTCGTTATATGCTAAAAACACCAAACCAATACTAGCATGACATTATTTTACAACCTTTTACCTGTTAATGACAATAATCAATATTTTTAATTATACATTACTTCCATCGATAATATAAACGTGATAATTAAAATTCATTCATAATTTAAATTTTTGAAAAAAATAAGGTTTATTATGAAGTCGAAAAAGACCATTGTTTTAAAAGATTATGAAATAAACGTTAAAATTAAACTTGCAGCTCTTTGGATTTCAGTAATGTTTTGTTACATATACGGAGACTATTTTGAATTATACACTCCAGACAAAGTAACAGGTTTACTGGACGGGACCAATGTGTTAAATAGTCCGCTCAAATTGTTTCTTGCATCTTTACTAATGACAATTCCCGCGTTAATGACGTATTTGTCTTTGGCATTAAAGCCAAAATTAAATACTATAATCGACGCCAGGCCTCGGGCGATGAATTTCGAGAAATTCAATGCAAACGTTAAATTACAACGCACGGCTAAGTATTCAGCGCTATACCATAAGTTTTCATAAATTCTAAATTTTTTAAAATGGAAAATCAAAATATGAAATGGTTAATAATTAATTTTACTTTTACTTTACTATTCTTTGGTTGCGCTGGGAGTAATAAAATTCATTACCCGGAACCTGCGAGTACGGATATAGATGGTAGCTTTAATGCAAAACCAGGTGTGTTTAAATTTGGTGAAAAAGAATATAGAGCCGATTATGGAACCATAACCGTTAAGGAAAACAGGCACACCGATAAATCAAAATTTATTCATCTTCCCGTGATACGAGTTCATGCATTTACTGAAAATCAAAATGAGCCATTGTTTGGACTTGCTGGCGGTCCGGGCGAGTCTAATATGATTTTCCACCCCATTGATAAGTTACTTTATGATCATGATTTTGTAATTGTCGGTTATAGGGGGGTTGATGGTTCGACAGTACTCGACTGCCCCGAAGTAGCTGATGCATTTGAAAATGGCGGAGATGATCTGTTAAGTGAGCAATCATTAAGAGAAATTGGGGAAGCATGGGGCAAATGTTTTACACGCTTTGAATCGTCAGGAATTGATATAAATGGATATACAATTCCGGAAACAGTTGAGGATTTGGAGGCAGTAAGGAAGGCGCTTGATTATGATCGGATAAACTTATTAAGCGAAAGTTATGGGACAAGAATTGCGTACATTTATGGATTAATGCATCCCGAAAATATTCATCGTTCGGTTATGATTGCTGCCAATCCACCGGGAAGATTTTTTTACGATCCTCAAAAAACAGATGAACAAATCAAATATTATTCCCGTTTATGGGCAAAAGATTCCGTTATGGCAGAGCAGTGTGAGGATCTTGCTGTAACTATGCAAAAAGTTCTGAAAAACATGCCTGAAAAATGGCTTTTCTTTTCAATAAATCCAGGCAAAGTTAAAATAGTAGCATTTGCCTTGCTCTTTCATCGAAATACTGCAGCGATGGTTTTTGATTCTTTTGTTGCAGCGGAAAAAGGTGATTATAGCGGATTAGCGTTGATGTCGATAGCTTTCGATTATGTATTTCCCGATATGAATGTTTGGGGTGAATTTGCTACAAAAGCAATAAGCGCCGATTTTGATTCTTCAAAAATATTTTCAACTACCGACTACCCGGATGAAATTTTAGGATCACCAATGAATACACTATTTTGGGGACCATTGAAATACGCCCGCCTCCCCATAAAAATGATCCCTGATAGTCTGCGGACACTGGTAAATTCTGATGTGGAAACATTAATATTAAGCGGCAGTATTGATTTTTCTACACCGGCTGAATGTGGTAAGGAATTTCTTCCATATCTGACAAACGGCAGGCAATTGATTATTTCCGAAGCGGGACATGTAGGAGATATCCGTTATTTACAATTGGATGCAATAAAATCGCTTATAAGGAATTATATCACAACGGGAGTAGTGGATACGTCAAATCTGGAATACGTACCAATGAATTTTGAAACGAGTTGGGGATTTCCCAAACTGGCTAAGACAGCTGTTGTTGTTATGGGAGGACTGGTTTGTGTAATAGTTGCTGGCGTTATCTTGATTTTTTAAAGTTTCCTTTACTTAAGTAGTGTAACTTACTAGTGTAATTTTTAAATATAAGATGAATTAAATGACTGATTGCATAATAATAAATCGCTAAACCCAAACCAATCACGCCGTTGGCTAAACGCCCGCCCGTCAGGACGGCTTGCCGGACTGGTCTGGCGGGCAGGTGCTTTTTAATTTAGAAAAGTACATTGCCAAGTAAAATTACAAGGATGTGAATTGGGTAATTTCCAAATGGATTCAAAACAAGGACTAAATATAGGTGCTTTTGCTGAATTTCTTGATTTACCAATTGTAAATCTTATTACCGAAATTGGTTATACCCAAAAAGGTATGGAAGATAATTTTGCAGTAACATCAACAGGTAATCCAGAGGGAACTGGAGAATTTAAAACTGTAACTAATAGAGTAGATTATTTGAATTTATCACTTGCTTTAAAAGCAAACTACACAATGCCTATTGTAACACCATATTTGTATGCTGGTCCCAGAATAGACTTTTTAATAATGACAGATGTAGATAAAGGATTTAAAATTGTGTATGACGAATATGAGAAGGTTGTATATGGTTTAAAAATTGGCCTTGGGACAGAAATTATGAAGATATTACCCGTATCTATTTTAGCAGAATTTCAATATAATTATGATTTATCAGATTCCTATAAAACAGCCCTATTAAAGATTAATAATAATTCATATGAATTAAAAATTGGTATAATTTTGTAATGGCAGTATAATACTAAATAACAAATCACTTAAGCCAAACCGATCATCCCGCCTGCTAAAAGTCGCGGGACAGGTTCGTCTGGCAGACAGGCCCCAGGTATGCTGAGCGATACGGAGTAAACGCTTTTCAATTACGAGAAGTGTGTTGCCAGGGGGCATGGGCGCGGGTCCGCCGGTGGGCATATCTTCGATGGTTGGCTTAGCTCAGCCGTTATAAAATTTGAATTCAGATTGAATATTAGTATTCACAAAGTTAAATTATTTGTAAAAGAAATATATAAACAATAGTGCTTATGCAGCCAATTTAGGCGTATAAGAACAATGGAATATACACACAAGTTGGCTGCAACGTTGACTCGTCCGTTAAAAAATAAGAAAAGCGGTGTTATTACCCTTATGGCCTGGAATTCGGAGAAGTCATATTAAGGCTCAATAATTAAATGAGCACAAATTCAAGGTATGAACAAATTTAAAACGATATGATGAACAAAAAAATTTATGTAACAATCATTTTTCTGATGGCGCTGACAATAGATTATTATGCTGGTGCACAAAACACAGTCCAACAGCGTCCCATCATCCAGACGAAATACACTGCTGATCCTGCTCCAATGGTGCATAACGACACGGTATTCCTTTACACCAGCCACGATGAAGATGATGCGATGGGCTTTAAAATGCACGATTGGTTGCTTTATTCTTCCACCGATATGGTAAACTGGACCGAGCACGGTGTAGTGGCATCATTAGATAATTTCGATTGGGTACCCTATGACAATGGGGCATGGGCAGTGCAATGCATTGAACGCAACGGGAAATTTTACCTTTATTGCCCGATGCCCGGAGGAGTTGGAATTGGAGTTTTAGTGGCCGATAGTCCTTACGGGCCTTTCAAGGATCCCCTCGGCAAACCTCTTGTTAAAAACAGTAATCACGACATTGACCCTACCATATTGATTGATGATGACGGGCAGGCTTATATGTACTGGGGAAACCCCAAAGTATATTACGTGAAGCTGAACGAAGATATGATTTCCTATTCAGGGGAAATTAGCCAGGAACCTACAACGCCTGAAAATTACCAGGAAGGGCCCTGGGTTTGGAAGCGGAACAATCAATATTATTTGGCCTACGCCTCTACTTGTTGTCCCGAAGGAATTGGATATGCCATGAGCAGCTCCCCGATTGGTCCCTGGGAATACAAAGGCATGATTGTAAATGCCTCGGAAAAGACCAGAGGCAATCACCCGGGTATTATTGAATACAAGGGAAAATGGTATTGTTTCGGGCATAGTTACGACCTGCTGAAAAAAACAACACCAAAATTCTATGAACGCCGTTCTGTTGATATGGATGAAATGGTTTACAATCCCGATGGCACCATCAAAAACCGGCATTACTGGTCGATAGAAGGACCTGAACAGGTTGGCACCCTGAATCCGTTCAATCGTGTTGAAGCAGAAACCATGGCCTGGAGCGAAGGGGTCAAAACCCGGTTTGAAACAGAGTGGGAAGGCGATTTCGATTGGGCCAGGGGTAAAAGAATCGCCGATCGTTTATTTGTTACTGCCATAAATCATGGTGATTACACAAAAGTTCGAGGCGTTGATTTTGCTGATGGTGCTGAATCGGTTGAAGTGAGTGTTTCTCCTATTTATGGCGGCAAGATTGAAATACGGGCTGATAAAATTGACGGGCCGGTGATTGCAACGGTTGAGATAAATACCGCAAGGGAAGAGGGTATTTGGAGTACATTTACAGCACCGG
>JARRPN010000442.1:0-2511 GCA_037382875.1 Calditrichaceae bacterium
TTCATCCAGGGCTAAGCCGTTTTTGCCGGACCATGCTTTGGGCTGCAATTCCTCAACACCGGGACTATTTTTAGCGGCGTTGATATATTTAAGAATTTTATGATCAACTCTTCCCATTCCAGTTTCTTCGACAGTCATTCGGGCTAATTCTTCTTTATGATCTATAGCCATCTGTCGAATTGCATCTATAAAGTTTTTACGGCATTGTATACTCCGCTGTTTATATTGAAGAAATGCATTATGTGCCGCTTCTACTGCATCATTCATGTTAGTATACACACCATCATACCCTCGTGAAGAGCTCGAATTTGTATTGCTTTGTTTAATACTATCAACAACTTCTGTTACAACACGGTTTATTTGTTCATCTGAAATATTCAAACTTTTATCCTAAGGTATAACGTTTAAGACCCAAATTGTCCATTTAATTGTTCACTATCGATAATTTTACTATAAATAGTCTTATGTCCATTCGAAATGGTATCCACAATTCCAACAACAGTGTTATCTGTACATACGCCCTTGGTCAGGTAGGTCATTCGTGCTGAAGAAGATGAGCATAACATTACGATATCACCTGTTCCGGCTCCTACCGTATCAATACAAGCTGCTGTCTTTGCAGTCTCGTGTAAATCTTCATCAAGGTACCGGGCTAATAATATTTTTAATCCCTGAACCTTACCTTCCTTGCGTGTACTAACTACATTTCCAATAATTCTTGCAAATTGCATATTTAAATATTGATAATCAAATTTCACCAGTTCCATAAGAAATATATACGATTTATGATAATCTAGCTTAAAATAAAAATCATTATGCATGATTCATTTACATAATAATTCAAAAACATGAGTTAGTAATCATAACATATATAACTGATGTAATTCTTTAGTTATTCATTTACATGATTATCAACCTTTCACCTTAATTGGAAAAACACCTTCTAAATCCCCATGCGGACGTGGAATAACATGAACTGAAACCAATTCGCCAACACGCTCAGCTGCTGCTGCCCCGGCATCTGTTGCCGCTTTACAGGCTGCCACATCGCCACGCACCATTGCAGTGACATATCCACCACCGATTTGTTCATAAGCAACTAATTTAACACGAGCTGCTTTTACCATCGCATCTGAAGCCTCAACTAATCCCACAAGGCCTTTAGTTTCGATTAATCCTAATGCATCCATTTTAATTCTCCGAATTTATTAATTCCTCAATTGCTATTAAATTAGTGCGGTAACCGCTGTATAAGTTTTCACAATATCGTTCATAGTACAACCTCGGGAAAGGTCCTGGACAGGTTTCTTCAAACCTTGACCAAATGGTCCCAATGCAGTATATCCGGCTATGCGTTCAGCAATTTTATAACCTATATTACCTGCATTTAAAGAGGGAAATATGAGGACATTTGCATGGCCAGCTTTCCCCTTACTTCCCGGAAATTTCTGATTTCCTATTTCAGGCACTATTGCAGCATCAAATTGAATTTCGCTTTCGACTAAATTAAGTGTTGGCGCTTTTTCTTTCAACATTATTATTGCCCGTTTTATCGTATCCACCATTTCATGGTTTGCACTTCCATTTGTTGAAAAGGATAACATAGCTACACAAGCTTCCTCCCCAGTTATCTGTGTAAAATTGTGTGCTGTATTAATGGCAATATCTGATAATTGTTCTGCCGTGGGTCTGGGTACCACACTACAGTCACCAAAGGCAAAAATTTTTCTCTCGTCCGGTGATTGCATTATATAAAAACTGGACACGGTTTTCGTGCCTTCCGCAGTTCCGATCACCTGGATAGCTGACCGTAAAACATCTGCAGTTGAAGAAATGTTACCTGAAATACATAAATCAGCTATTCCCTTCTTTACCATTACAGCACTATAATAGAGAGGATTTCTTAATAACTTATCTGCTTCTGATTTTGTGAGTCCTTTACTCTCTCTTTGCTTAACTAACATCTTTACATTCTTTACAAAATCAGGATCGTGCATAGGTGACATTATTTTAAGACCTCTTGTCGTTAATTTGCAATCTTCTGCAAAGCTTCTAAGACTAACAGGTGCACCTAATAAAATTGGAAAACCTAATTGTTTATTTTTAATAAATTGGGCTGCCTCAATTATCCGTGGATCAAAAGCATCTGCAAACACAACTGTCGGTTTAAGCCGTTTAGCAATCTCTTCACACCGATTCAGAAAATTCATTGTTTATTGATCCACCATATTAAGCATAAAGTATTTATTATGGAAAATTGTTAAATTGTAATATGATATCAAATTTACAAAAAGAGATATTATATTTAATCTAACCAATATACTTTCCTTTAACATTTATTGTAATATCCATATACCCCACATATGTATTGATATAATTACAGAAACTATTAATGGCTATTTTTATTTTCTCAGATATTTAAGAACCATCTATTCTGCAGAACTGTATTCTAACTTCTACTATGTTACTAATGACATTCTGGTTAAAATATTTGTAACTTGTTAACCTTCT
>JARRPN010000443.1:0-4283 GCA_037382875.1 Calditrichaceae bacterium
GAAGCCGGAGCAGATTACATAGTTACACAGATGTTTTTTGATAATCGTGTTTATTTTGATTTTATTGAAAAATGCAGGGCAAAAGGTATTGATGCACCAATCATTCCCGGATTAAAGATTGCAACAACACCAAAGCAGCTTACGAATATACCACGACACTTTCATGTCGATATTCCCAGCGATTTTACAATGGAAATGATGGATGCTAAACCGGACCACCATCTGGAGATTGGTGTAAATTGGGCAAAGAAACAAGTTGAAGAGCTTCTAAATAATAAAGTGCCTGCGGTTCATTTCTACATCATGCAGAATTCCAAACCGGTAACCATGCTGATGAAGAAGCTCGGTTATTAGTTATTTTATATGTGTGCTAAAGCGGCAGTGGCAGTTTGCGGTAGCAGTATGTAGCAAAAAATTGTCATGTTGACTAAAGTGAAGTATTTAGATTTATATAATTATAACAGTATTTCAATAAATGAATATAAAACTTTAGAAGCTAGGATTTTAATTAGTAAAAAGTATATAGTTATTGGGTTATTAAATTTTAGTTACCCCCTGCAAACTGGATACTGCAGACCGGCCCTTCTTTTCTCAATTCCCCGAATTCCTATTCCTTGCTATTAGTCCAAATCAAAATCAAATCGGACCAGCCAGCGAAACTCCCAGCGTTTTTCTTCATCGGGCAAATGACTCATAAAAATGGGAAAATCAAATTGTACCTTTTCAACTGTAGTTAGATAATAAAGAACATTTGGAAATTGATCCCAGCTCAAGGAAAATCCGGCATTGTTTCGAAAATCTTTCGCTTTAGGAAATGGATTATCCCATGCATAACCATAATCAAAAAATAAAGAAGGCACAATATCACGAATTAATAGAATTGGTGAGACAGATAAGGGATTTGGTAAAGTAATATCACTACTGAAAATTAATGATTTTTTGCCTGATAAGTTAGTATCATAGGGATAGAGCCCATATCCACGGACCATAGCACCCTGATTCATATATAAATGTCCATCCCTGTACCAAGGATAGGGCAAAGTACCCCGAGCCCGATACCATGGGCTACTAAACATCGCCCAACCATTGGCTCCGTTTAACGTAAACAAGTGTTGCATCGGCACATCCCCTTCACTTATACCTGCCTTAAAATTGAATAGCAAATCCACATCCGGTAAAAAATTATAAAATTCTGCCATCCAATTTAATTGCAGTATGGAAAAATTATAATCGCTACCCATGATAGAATTCAGTAAAGAAACAGATAGATTTGTGTGTTTCGTCCAATACTGATTGAAGTCCCTTGACCATCTTAGTTCCACATTATTTACGGTTCCCCTGTTCCAGTCCAATAGTGTATATTCGTTGTCAAAACGATTGTAATTTCTTATATCGAGTGAAATGGTATAAACCGGATCAAGATACCGGTTCTTAATGATACTTTTTTCTAAACTCACTTCCAATCCTTGTAGCCCATCCAATGAGTAGGTACGAATACCAGCATATGAATTATTGCCAAGCCAACTAAACGGATGTTTATACTCCAAATCATAATCCACGTTGAGGGTAGCTGTTTTATACCAGATACCCAGATTCATGAGATGATCCATCGCAAGGTAACTGCCTTCCAGCTTAATACCGATTTTAGCTTTATCTTTATCATTATAGAATATCAGTGGCCAGCCTTCCCAAAGATAAGATTGCAACGGTGGAGCATTAGATTGAGGCCGCATAAATACGAAGTCCATTGCGGGCAGTAAACCACTGCGATTATTCAATCGATTAATATCCATCAATCGCTGCGATGCATCGATCTCAACAAAATCAATATCATCATCGAGCTCAACAGCCGCCGTATATGCCTTCTTACTAAAATGCCAGTAAGGAAGCGCCTCCCGACCCGGTTCATGTTTTGAACTGCCGTCAACAGGAATATGAAAAAATACCTGCTTGCCATTATTCAAGGTTATATCCAAATCAATGGGCATGAATATTTTATTTTTATTTTTAAGCTGAATTTTAGACTGATACTTTCTTTCACCATCTTTATTTTGCCAGGATCCATCCACATCATCAACAGCATAATCCAATTGCCAGGTGGTTTCCAGCCATTGATCAAAAAACCAGTCCAGATCTCTATTGGCTGTTTTTTCGAATGAAGCAATCATATCTTCACGATAAGGATGCTTAAATTGCCACTCATCAAAATAATTCTTTATGGCAACATCAAATAGTGAATCACCTATAACATATTCCAGCATATAGATTACATCAGCCATTTTGGAATATTGCGATACATACGAGCCATAACCAAGATAATCTGCATGCAAATCAATCTGATCATTTTCACGACCTTCTTTCGCCAATTCCAGATAGCTTAATGCATTGTCTCTTCGATCATTATTTTCAAACCAGAAGGTACGGCTAAACCAATCATCACGGTTATTGGAATAATTGTCTTCTTTGCCGAATAAAGCCTCCATACATTCAATTTCAGCACAACTGGTACCACAACAACTTTAAAACGGTTAAGATTTAATTCCGGACTAATGCCGGTATTTATCATAACAATGTTTGGGTATTCAATTCCCCCTGCCCTGATATAGGTATCTGCCACGGTAAATTGTTTATAAGGATAAGGTCCATATGTTTCATAATAAAACTTAAGTGCTTTCAATCCCCAATCGGTAACTTGACGCCAGCCTTCAGCATCAGCGGACATAGCCAGCACATTCAGAGTAATATCATTCCATTCACTCTGCATTAAGACATAATCGGGATCGGCAGTCCAGGCAAAGTCATGCACCATATCCGCTTTAAATCGCCAGACAGTCGTAGCCGTATCTTCAGGATTATTATAATAATTATCACGGATTTCCTGAGCAGTATCCTGCAAAGCGATCTGAAGTCAGCCCATTCCTGATAAAATTCATTATCCAGATGTTGATGCAAATGCCAGCCCGCCCGATCATAGACAACCGGTGTTGGAAACCAGTTACCTACATCAAAATGATCACCCATAAAACCATATCTACCACTCGCCGGGGGCAGTTTTGAATCGAATCGAAATAAAAATTTAACCGAATCACCCGGTGCAAGTGCATTTGGCAATTTTACATCCATTATCGTATGGTCGATTGTATAATCCTCATGGATATGCCCGTTTATTTTCAGCCGTTCAATTTCAATATATCCCATATCCCGAACCGGCGATCGGTACAGGTGGAAAGCACCCGCTTTGTATTTATTTAAATACAGATAAAAGAATATGTTTTTCAATGTATCAGGGGATTGATTATAATAGACTAAGGTTTCTGTGGCATGAATTGTTTTATCCTGAACTTTCAATTCTGCATCAATCTCATAATTTAGATGCTGTTGAAAATAAGTATGGTGATGGTTAGTCGAAGCAATAAGAGCGCCAGACAGAAGAAAAAAGAACAATGGAAACATTTTTAAATCCACTGATGCCGACACCCAATAACCGTACCTTGCGCCCCTGCTGATAATTATTGTCGAATAGTTCTTTAACAACAGAATAAATTACCTGAGTACTATCTATAGCAGAATTTAAGGTTTTATTACGGGTAATTGTAGAAAAGTTCTCATATCTCAACTTTAAATGCACCGTTCTACCCTGTAATACTTTTTTTCGTAAACGATAACCGACCTTCTCTGATAACTGTAATATGGTTTTATGCAACATTTTTACATTCATTACGTCCTGCCCAAAAGTATGCTCATTACTTATGGATTTTACATTTTCACCACTCTCTACTTTGCGGGGATCAATACCATGAGCCAGATTATAAAAATGTTCGCCTAGCTTTCCCAGTCTTTTTTCGAGAATTTCTTTTGGAAAGCTGAATAAATCTCCAATAGTGTGAATTCCCATTTTTTTCAATATAGCCTGTGTTTTAATACCAGCTCCCCAAAGGCGGGAAATATCCAGTGGAGCGAGAAAATCATCAATTTTATCTAGATCTACAACAACCAGTCCGTCTGGTTTTTCTAAATCAGAAGCAATTTTTGCCAGATATTTATTGGGAGCCACTCCTACCGATGCCGTTAGCCTGATATCATTTTTAATACGTTTTTTTATCTTGTCAGCAATTTCAGGTCCACTACCAAACAGTTTAACACTTCCGGTAACATCCATGAAGGCTTCATCGATGGATAACGGTTCTATGGCATCTGTAAATTCATAAAGTAGATTAAAGATCTCTTTACTGACCTGCTGGTAAAGTCGACCATTCGGCCAAACATATATGCCATGGGGACAG
>JARRPN010000444.1:0-5549 GCA_037382875.1 Calditrichaceae bacterium
ACTCTCTACTTTTTTTGCACGCTTGGTATCACTTGATCCAGAAACCCTTGATACCTTTGTACTCTTAGTTCGTACTGGCATAAAATCATTCGTTCCAGATGTGTTTCGAGATCCTTTGCGAGTTACAGTGCCTGTCCTGGTAGATATAGGTGTTTTTGAAGAAGTACCTACTGTCCTGGCAGGTCTAAATCCCATATCATTTACGGAACCAGATCTTGATGAAGTTATCCTTGAACTGCGAGATCTAAGAACTGTTGAACCTTCCCGATTAAACGGTCTTGGCTTAAAGCGATCACCATAATATCTGTCCGTACGATGCCAATCATAATAATTATAGTAATATGGATCATAAACTACGACATATGGATATCTATGATAGTACCCATACGGATAATATCCACAATCCCAACAGGAACCATAGTAATAGGAATCCCAATAATAACCTCCATACCAAGGATTATAGATATTGTATCCATAACGATAATAATCGGGATAACCATACTCATTATAGTTATCAATATACACAGATGCTTCGCCCTCATCTTCGTAGTACACAGTATCTACATCTTCAACATATTCTTCAGCTTCTGCAACAGCTTCATCTTGTCCCTCAACAATTACTTTTTTTGCTGTTTGTCTTTCAACGACGGCAAATTGAGTATAACAGGAAGAAAGGAAAAAGCTTAATATCAGCAGAACCAATGTGCTTGTTGTTTTATTTAATATATTCATCAGATACTCCTTTTTAGGCTACAACTTTTGTTATATAATAGGGCAAAAGTCATACCAAAACAAATAATATTCATAACTTATTTATAAACAATTACTTAACAATATTATTAAATTAGCAAAATTATTATAAATGATAACATGGTTTACTTTTTTGTAAACGTTGTTAACGATAATTTTTAATTAAACTTAAAGTTCTCAGCATTAATACCATGCCGATTCAACATTTTATGTAAACCTACGCGACTAATACCAAGTTCTTTTGCTGATCTTAAAATATTACCATTCGTCTTTTTTAACGCTTGTGATATCATTTTTCTTTCCAAATATTCAATAGCTGTTTTTAAATTTGCATGTTGATTTATAACCGGCTGTATCTCTACTTTACTAAATCGCGGTGAAAGCAACTCAGGTGTGATTAATTCATTTTCATCCGCAAGCGTGATTAAACGCTCAATTTCATTTTCCAATTCTCTAATATTTCCCGGAAAAGCAGCATTTATTAAAATCTGCATTACCTCTTTATCTACACCTTTTATTTTCTTTTGGATTCGACTGGCATATTTTTCTATAAAATAATAGACCAGATCCGGAATATCGGATTTACGTTCTCGCAATGGTGGCAATACGATTGGAAAAACACTTAATCGATAATATAAGTCCTCGCGGAATCTACCTGACTTGACCTCTTCTTCTAAATTTTTATTGGTTGCTGTTATAATTCGTACATCCACTTTTTTTGATTCAGTAGAACCTACCGGTTTAATTTCACCCTCCTGAAGAACGCGCAAAAGCCCCAACTGCAATGCTGGAGAAGTATCTCCAATCTCATCTAAAAAAATTGTACCAGCGTCTGCAATCTCAAAAAGGCCCTGCTTATTGCTAATTGCCCCGGTAAATGAACCTTTAGTATGACCAAATAGTTCACTTTGCAGAAGCGTGTCTGGAATAGCACCACAATTTTGCACAATAAAAGCATTATCTTTGCGTGGACTGTTGTAATGAATGATCTTGGCTAATAATTCTTTACCAGTTCCTGTTTCCCCAAGCAGCATTACTGATGTTGGTGTCTTAACCACTTTTTTAACAAGTTTAAGTATTTTGAGCATAGGCGGGCTATTACCAATTAGATTCCCTAGATCCAGTTGATCTTTAAATTCTTTATTGAGTTTTAAATTAGCTTCTTGCAATTCTTTATTTTTCTTCAACAACTCATTTTGCAATGATTCTGAGCTGCGAGCTTCATCGTATTTTTGGATTGCATTCTTTACAGTCTTTTTCAGATCATCCGGTTCAAAAGGTTTGGAAATATATTGATAAATTCCAGCCTGATTCACAGCACCTATTGTAGCTTCAATATCAGCATAACCTGTTATCATTATTCTAATTGCTTCTGGTTGGATTTTTTGTGATTCATTTAAAAATGTAACACCATCCATTTTAGGCATTCGTTGATCTGATAAAATAACAGCCACTGATTCATTTTTTAAATATTTTAGTCCTTCTTCACCACTATTAGCTAATAGGATATGGTATTCTTTTGATAAAAGACGTCGAAGCATATTTAAAACTTCAACCTGATCATCAACAATAAGTATTGTTTCTTTTTTCATAATCAAATTTCTTTATTTTGTTTAATTTTAGGACCTTCCAAAGGTAAAACAACTGTAAATATACTTCCTTTACCTTTTGTACTTTTTACATTCAATTGTCCACCATGTTTTTCAATAATTGAATAAGATATGCTTAATCCAAGACCTGTGCCCTTATTTATTTCAATATTTTTTTATCGATTCCTTCTCCCGTATCCTCAATTTCAACATATAAATCCTTGTTCTTTACAAATGTTCTAATATATATTTTACCAGCTCCAGGTATCGCCTGGGCGGCATTGGATATCAAATTCAAGAATACTTGATTCAATTGTCCGGGATTACAATAAAGTACTGGATCTGTTTCATATTTTTTCTCAATTACTATATCCGGTGGAATTTGTGATTTAAGAAGTTTTAAACTACTCTCAATTCCGGGTACCAGATTAGTATCTTTCCACTCAGCTTGGTCTAACCTTGAAAAATTCTTTAAATTTAATACCAAATCTTTTACACTTTGGCTGCCTTTGAGATTATCCGAAACCATAGATTTTAACTCAAATAATATATTTTTAAACTCCTTTCCAACATCGCTCTTTTTATCTCGATCCAGCTTTGTCCAGAGCTGTTCGATTTCCTCAATACTCTCGTTAAGTGTTTTAGAATTTGCATAAATAAAACTAATTGGGTTATTTAACTCATGTGAAATTCCCGCCACCACTTGGCCAAGGGAAGCCATTTTCTCAGAGTGAATTAATTGTGCTTCTTTCTCCTGCAATTCTTTAAATAGTCGAGTTAGTTCAGCAAAACCAATCAGACCAAAAAGAGCTGATTCACGTTTAACCGGTAAAAGAATATTTAATTTATTTCCTTCCAGAATGGATAATAAAGTTTTATCAGCTTCATCTGCAATAACACTTTGTTGAATAATTTTTTCAGTATCACTTTGAGTTAATTTATGCAGTAATTTTGATTGTGCATTATGGTCAAATAAATACAATTTACCATCATCATTAATAATGTATTTAGCAGAATCAATATCATCATGTTGATCAAGAGTATTTAATAACTGTTCATATAGCTGATCATTACTGTGATAATTAATCATTTGTTCGCTCAAAAATTGTAGCTTTTTCCTAAATGCCCCCCTTCTTAATCGTAATACACGTATCCGTTCTGAATAACCGGATACAATGAGCATCCCAAACAATGAAACACTATTAAGCGCAATAAGCACCGTATATAGGGTTGTCTTCCTAAAAATCACATAAATAATTAATGAGACAACAAACCAGACAATTAACTGGGTTGCCATTCCAAATGCCTGCCAATGATATCGTTTAAATCCAAGATAAATATAGGTCCATAGAATGCATATTAATAAAATGATCAGAGCAAAATTCAACCAGAAATTTACCCTGCTTAAATTATAACGGATAATATTTAATCCAAACAAAATTTTTGATATAAATATACTATATTCAGAAAACTCATATCTCTTACCTGGTATCAAATTTTTCTTTGTTATTTCATTCCCAGATGGAAAGATAATTTTAATATCTATTAATTGATAACTTCCTGTGCCAAAATGGATAATAGGTTCACATGACGAAAGATATCCACACTGGGTCTGTACCTCCCTAAAACCAATTAACCTGTTTAATGAATCTCCGCTTTGATAAAAATATATCTTTGATCCAACTGCATCTCGGTTGGAAACAACTCCAGTAAGGTGAATAAAAATACTTTTATTATCATTGATGGGATTTAAATATACCCTACTCAAATCGTTTTTATTAGATACAAAAATATCCAGATCCCCATCCTGATCCAGATCTGCATAAGAGCAACCCGTACTGTTGGCTCGCTTATTGTCCGAGTCGACTTTGGTTTTTTGGAACGATTCAAGTTTCTATAGAAAAAAATATGTCCTTCTTTTGTTGATATTAATAAATCCAGATCTCCATCATTATCCAAATCTCCACTGGATACACTATTCGATTGGTATGAATCCAATAATGTAGGTAAATTCAACTCCAACTTTTTAAACATTCCCAGTCCATCATTTATTAAAAAATAATCCGGTGCATACCAGTTGCAGACATAGATATCCATATCTCCATCCATATCAAAATCACCAGCACAAGCCCCCTGACTAATCGCAGAATCAACAAAAGTATTTGTCCAGATAACCTCATTGAAATATCCATTTTTATTGTTCTTAAATAACCTGTTTGAACTATGTTCATCCGTTATATAAAGATCCAGATAGCCGTCATTATCAACATCTACCCAGAGTCCCTGATTTGCATCTAGAACTCCTTTAAGATTTAAAACATCTGTAGCATCCTCGAAAACCAAATTCCCAAGGTTATGATACAACCGATGTGTTTTCCCCCATCCAGCAAGAAAAATATCGGGATGTCCATCATTATCATAATCTGCAGCACAGGAGCCCAATTCAAGATTGGTCTCACCTCTTGGCATTAAATATCCACCCAGGCCCGAATAAATAGTTCTGTCAATAAATGGAATAATTCCACCATTATTAATCAACAACCTGTTTAAGTTTCTAAAACAAACCAGATAAATATCGGGGTAATTATCATCCGTAAAATCCCTAAAAGCGACACCGTAACTATCATTAATATCTGGAATCAATCCGGTAATTTGATAGGATTCTAGCATTTTAATATCTGCTCATTAGGAAATAACATCCATTTACACAGGATAAATACCGCTTACTAAAAGATAGCTATATAACGCTGCTTTTTTGTTTCATATTTAAAAAATGTCCTTGCATTTTGCTATAGAATGAATAAGTTGTTTCAGTAAATCGTTATAACTTGCAAACCTGGACTGTTTTAGAATTTAATCAGTAGAAAACGTAATTATTGTTTATATAATGCAATAACTTTTTTCAGCAACAGGTATTGGTTAATGAAATTACAACAAATTGTATACCAAATAATTTTATTATTATTCATTTTCATATCTACGATTTGTGCAAAAGAAACTATTATTGAGGGTACAATACGTCATGCTAATACTTATCAGGAAATTCCCTATGTTAATATTTTTATCAAAAATCAACCTATAGGAACATCTTCAGAGTTAGACGGTTCCTTCAAATTAAATGTACCTGAATCAAATGATGACACTATAATTGTCTTTGAGCATATTTCGTACGATACGCTTCAATTAACTCTGGAACAAGCGGTAGAAAAA
>JARRPN010000445.1:0-4409 GCA_037382875.1 Calditrichaceae bacterium
GACCTGTTAAAATAAAACCAACACGATCTCTTTCCACTACATTGGCCACAAACTTTGAATGCGGTTTAGCACCTATAAAAATAAACATCACTGCAGCATCAAGAGCTTCTTCATGTTCTGTATCTATATTTTTAACAATTACTTTTTCTACCTTATCTTTACCTGTTACTTCAATTACATTGGTCCGTAATAGCACTTCAATATTTTTCGTGGCATTTATTTGGTCAATCAGATATTGCGACATACTCTTATTTAAAGAGGTTCCTCGAACAACCAAGGTCACTTTACTGGCAAAGCGTGAAAAATGCATTGCTCCCTGACCGGCTGAATTTGCTCCACCTACGACTACCATATGTTTGCCTTTATAATATGCAGCTTCGGTTAAGGCTGCCCCGTAGTAAACACCGGCTCCCGTTAATTTTTCTATTCCGGGAATATCAAGCATCCGCCATGCTGCACCTGTGGCAATTATAAGCGCATGGCAGCTTATCTCACTACCATCGGCTAGTTTGACATAGCGGTATGATCCGTCGAAACGTATTTGTTTAACTTCTGTAGCAGTTAATATCTCAGCTCCTAAACGGGTAGCCTGCGCTGTAGCCCTTCGTGCCAGATCTGCACCGCTTAATCCCTTGGGAAAGCCCAAATAATTTTCGATGTGTGAACTGGTGCCTGCTTGTCCTCCGGTAGTTTCTTTATCAATCAGCAAGGTTCGAATTCCTTCTGAGGCGCTGTAGACCGCACTTGCTAATCCTGCCGGTCCGGCTCCTACAATAATTAAATCATAAAAAGGTTGCTTTGCTTTAGTGTTCAGGCCAATTTTTTCAGCCAGAGTAGTTATATCCGGATTTATTAACGTGCTGCCATCAGGAAAGAATATGACAGGTAGTTGGTGATTGTCCTTATTGACACCTTCAACCATGGCCTTTACTTCTGGATCCTGCTCAATATCCAGCCATTTATATTGGATCTGACTGCGTGCCAGAAAATCTTTTATTGAATGGCAGCTGGCTGACCATAATGTTCCGGCAATCCTGATTCCGTCAAATGGTACTTCTGAATTCGCCTGCCAGTCGTTAAGCAAATCATCCAAAACCGGATATAGATTTAATTCAGGCGGGCTCCAGGGTTTCATCAGATAATAATCCAGACCAATTTTATTAATGGCGTCAATAGCTGCCTGTGTATCTGCATACGCAGTTAGTAATACCTTACGGGCATCAGGATAATGATTTATTGCTATGGCTAAAAACTCAGTTCCTTCCATAACCGGCATACGCTGATCTGCAACGAAAAGCGCAATTTGCTCATTTCGTTTCTGAAGTTCCTGTACGGTTTCAACCGCCTGCTGACCGGAATTCGTTGAAATTATCCGGTAATCGTTGCGATAATGATTACGTAAATCCCTTTCAATCGCATTTGATACTTGGATATCATCATCAACAGTCAATATGATTGGTTTACCCATATTAAAGTCCTTTTTATATTATCTTTTCTTGATTTGAAGAATTAAGATTTAAAGGCAACTTAATTTTAAAACAGGTTTCACCCGGTTTTGATTGTACATCGATTGTGCCTTTATGTTTTTGTACAATAATATTGTAGCTAATATTTAGACCTAAACCGGTTCCTTCCCCGGGCGGCTTCGTTGTAAAAAAAGGATCATAAATCTTTGATTGAATTTTCTTTGGAATGCCTGGTCCTGTGTCGCTTATTTCAACTACCATCCAGGGATCCTGTAAATAAGTCTTGATCAAAATTTTTCCTGAACCTTCCATAGCGCTTATAGCATTATCAAGAATATTAGTCCACACCTGGTTAAGTTCATTTCCGTATGCTTCAATGAAGGGTAAATCCTTAGCATAGTCCTGCGTAACCTGAATTCCGGAAAGTTTACTACGCAATATTACAAGTGTATCATCGAGTCCTTCATGAATATTGACAGATTGAATAGGAGCTGCCTTGTCCACATATGAATAGGATTTTAATGCCTTCACAATTTCTGTTATACGATTGGTTCCATTATCAATTTCCTGAATTAAGTTTCTGGTTATATAAATATGACATAGAAAAGAAATAACAATTGGAAGCTGATGCACTGTAAAAGATTTTGCCAATTTTGATAATTGCCCAATACTATCCTGGCACTGCTTTGTGTAGCGCCGGCAGGATTGTTAAGTTCGTGGGTGATTCCGGCACTTAGCCGGCCTAGCGTTGCCAGTTTTTCGTTTTGACGCAGCGCAATATTTTGATTTAAGTATGCCTGTTCAAGTTCACGATTTTTGTTCAATAACTCGATTGAATAATCTTTCTGATTCACAAAGTACCTAACAGTAAAAAAGGCAAGTGATGACATGGCGACAACATTTAAAACAAAGAAAAATATGATTATCTGTGGTGGAATATTATTATCCAACCTTAAATAAGGGTGGCTTAAACCACTGATAATCAAAAGGGCAATATATGCTACAAACCAATAGACTGCCTGACGCGGCTGACAACTAACCAGAGCACCAAGGGGAGCAAACAAAGCCCATAAAATAACTGCACTGCCATTTATGAAACCTCCCAATGTCATCATAAGAATAAATGGACAAATTAGAATAAGTAGAAGCTGGCTAAACTGAAAAAAATTAAAATTATGGGTTTTACTCAAAATAATTAAACTTAAAAATGAAAAAAACGAGTAGAATAAGGGAATAGATCCTGCTAAAGGTTCATCGAGAAATATGTAATATATGCCCCATCCAATAGCTAGAAAACTAATCATGACCGATATTGAGGTGAATGTTTTCTTCCGGAGCCGAACATGTTCATCATCACCTTGCTGAATGCCAGTGCGGACAATTTTTGAATATTTTGCACGCCAAATATTTTGGCCCATTATATAATCTCCAGGATGGAGCAAGTCTTCAATTTAAAGCTTTTAAATTCCCAATTGGCTTTTAAAAATTTAATTAGAGCAGAAATTATTTTTCTGAACTGGAATAAAGTCGTGTGATAGAAATTAGTAATTATGATTTTTATCTGGTTTCTGGAAGTCTTCCGGTTTGTATTGTTTAAGCTCAACTATTCTGGCATCATCACGAAAAAGCGGGGGAATAATGGAGCGTACCTCATCTTTACTGTCAAGATCAACCATTATCCAGCAACAATGTACGTTATCTTCACAACCCCACTCTGCATTTGTAAGAAAATGAGATCCGGAAGAAAGTATAATATCATAAGCCTGCATACATGCTTTGGGTGTTGCATCATGTTCCAGCTCAACTAAAAATCTGGCCATTTTTTTATCCTTTTGTTTTTATAAATAATTGATTTTTCAGCATATCAAAATGAAAAATGTGATAATATTATTCCAAAAATTAATACTTATATATCTCTGTTTAAGCTTTAAACGTTTTCTTTACCTTTTTTATAACTTACAATTTTACTAATTCTTATTTTCTACGGTCACAAGATTAACAATAAATTCGGTATGGCCTGGAGTGGATTGAACTGATATTTCTCCGTCATAGCGGTTAAGAATTCTACGGGCCAAATCCAATCCAAGTCCTACGCCTTGTCCCGGTGGTTTGGTTGTAAAAAAAGCATCAAAAATCCTGGGAATTCTATCCTCAGGTATTCCCTGACCGTTATCTATTATACGAACTTCTACTCTGTCTACCTGATTGCAGATGGTAATCAGGATTTTACCTTCGATTGGTATTGCATCTAATGCATTATCAATCAAACTTAGCCAAACCTGGTTAAGGTCGCTCCCTTTCCCATATACAAAAGGAAGATTTTCATCTTTTTTAATCTTTATAGAAGCATTTTTGGAGTTAACCTTTGAGCCAAGAACGTCAATTGTATTCCTTATTCCAGGTTCTATTTCAATAAGCTCTTTATCAGCCAAACTATCCATGTAGGTAAATTTCTTGACAGAATCCACAAGTTTATAGATTTGATTGGAGCAAAATTCAACATCCATAGCGAGTGAATGCAGGGAGTAATTGGCCATTATCCAGTTTAGTACCTTTTCTGTTGCCCTATCAGGTATAGAAGCTACCAATTTTTCGAGTTCCTGAATAGTTATTAATGTATCTGTTAAAGGAAGGGTATAAGTCTTATCTAATCCTTTTTGCATCAGCCAATTGGCAATTTCTTCCTGATAGTCAACTTTGTCTATTGGTGACAACGATGTGCTTTTAGATCTTTCCAGACAGGTGGCATGAATTTCTTTACTCATTTTTATTTGTTGATCTGTCAGTCCAATAGTTCCAAGCTCCCGTGAAGCTTCGTTGAGATTTTCCAGGCTGTCCGTTATTAGTTTTGCATCTCTTATTGCAGCAGAAGCGGGATTGTTTAATTCGTGAGCTAAACCTGAAGCCAGCTTACCGAGTGAAATCAATTTCTCATCCTGCAAC
>JARRPN010000446.1:0-2491 GCA_037382875.1 Calditrichaceae bacterium
AGATCCAAGCTTAAACCATTGGAATTTCCTGATGGAGCACGAAAAATAGTCGTACCGGAATCAGCTGACCATCTATAAATTTTATCACCATCTATATCACTAAAATATAAGGCGCCATCTTTCCAGACCGGTCCTTCGGTAAACTCAAATCCATTATCCACAAGTTCTACCGTCTGAGCCTGAGCAAATATGAATGAATTAAAAATGATGACTAATAAAAGTAAAGTAGCTATTCTGCTTAAATCTCGTTTCAACATTACCTCCTGATTATTACGATTTATGTATTCTGTAAAAATATTAATTTAACTGCTCGTAAAATATAATTATCTCAGCCATTTTTTCCAAGTCAGGATAATTTATAGATTAATAACGCAATCTTCATCCGCGCTTCGATATGCGCTCTGAATTATTCTTAACGTATTTTCTGCATCATCCAATGTGGATAATGGTGGTTTATTATGAAAAATATAATCCGTAAATGCTTTAGCCTGATTTTTAAATGTACTGCCGTATTCCACATCGGAATCCAGTTTTTCACCGTTCAGGTATAAACCATCTGTAATCGCTATTTCACCTTCGGTTCCTATGATGCGAAAACCGTTACTGGAATTACCATAATTGGATGCCCAAGACTGTAAAATAACTGCCATAGAGTTGTCCGGATAAAAAAGACTTATCTGGGCAATGTCCTCTCCTTCCAATTGTTTTAACGAGAGATTTGATGTGAAGGCTTGTACTTTTACCGGTTTACCGAGCAGAAATAAGGATTGATATACCAGATGCAAGCCGCTCTCCATCAAGGCGCCTCCGCCAGCCAGCTCTTTTTTCGTACGCCAGCCTGTGGCATGTTCATGGCTGATGGTGTGAGTGATAATAAATGATGCCTGCACAATTTTTCCAATCTTACCCTGATCAATAATTTCTTTCGCTTTGATTACAGCATTTCGATAGACAAAATTGTGAGCAGGAAATAATTTTATTCCGTTTTCTTTGACAACTGATTTTAAATGGTGCATATGACCCATATTAATTACGACCGGTTTTTCAACCATGAGCTGCTTCTTGTTGTTGATCGCTTGTTTTATTTGCTCAAAGTGCAGGGGATTAATGCTACCGATTATAAGAGCATCAATGTTCTTATTAATAACCATTTCATCAAAAGAATCGATAGCTTGAATATTCCAATTTTTGCATTTTTCATGCAGCCTTTTTAACAAATCTTGCTTTTTCTTTTCGTCACCATATAAATCCTGGGTCATAGCTACAATATCAGCCTCATGATTATCAGCGAATCCCTGGTAATGCCAGTCAGCAATGAAACCCATACCAACCATACCAATTCTCAATTTATTCATATTATTCTCCTGAGTATATTCTTAGCTACTGAGAGCACAGAGCCAAAGTTCAATTGAGAAACCTCAGTGTTCTCTGTAGCAATTTAGGTAAAAAGAGATTGAGTGTAAAAATAAAATCTTTTATCATACTCGAACAAATATCAATATAATTTCTTTTACATTGATGTTTATTATTTGATTATTTATTTTAATGTAAAACCTTAATGGGAATAATATGATTTCTGGAATTCTGTTAGCAGCCGGTGACTCCAAACGTATGGGTAAGCCCAAACAACTTCTACCTTACAATGGTCTCACATTTGTTGATTCAATTTTGAACAAGTTCTCTGAGATTGGCTGTGAACCAATTATTACTATCTTAGGTGCTACCGCAGAACTTATATGTGAGAAAACTAAAGTTCATAAATTTCAGTGTTTCCGAAATCCCAATCCGGAAGAAGGACAGCTTTCATCGCTCCAAATAGCCGTTGCTCATCTGCCGGAAGACTCGGAAGGATTTATTATGGCCCTGGTTGACCACCCTATGGTTAAACTGGATACCTATCAAAAATTATTTGAGATGGCCAAAGAAAATCCTGGTAATATTATTGTTCCTGAATTCTATGGCCAGAAAGGGCATCCGGTATATTTTGGCCGCACGTTCTTCGATTCTATTTTGCATTTGCCGTTAAATGATGGTGCACGCGTTGTGCTTCGAGAAAATCCTGCCGATGTTATGTACCTTCCTGTTGATGATGAGGGTATCCTGAAAGATATAGATACGCCAAAGGATTTCCAACAGCATATTCATTAAAGCTTAAAATTATACTGACTTATCGCCAAATCCCCAGAATTATACCAATCACCATAAATCCATAGAAATGATAGAATCCATCAATCAGGAATAATTTTAGCGGTCTTCCGGCAAAAGAACTGTTGGTCGCAGAAGTCGTCATGACATAAATGAGCCATGACCAGAATCCGGTTTGTAATCCTCCAGTTAAAGAATATACATTCATGTAGCCCATTAACCGGGCCATTCCAAAACTAATTAAAAATGCTGCAACTAATGCCGTGAGATAGGATTTCCAGGCACCTTTTTTGGCTTCTTTTAACTTTTCCTCAGTTAAACCAACAGCAGCCATCCACGGTTTAGC
>JARRPN010000447.1:0-2474 GCA_037382875.1 Calditrichaceae bacterium
ACCAGGCTGCACTCGATGGATTAGACTTAACTATAAATAAAGGCGAGGTATTTGGCTTACTAGGTCCAAATGGCGCAGGAAAAACAACAACTATTTCTATTTTATGCGGTTTGATAAACTTCAATAAGGGAAATATTAAAATTCAAGACAAGGATCTAACTAAAAATATTTCAGAAGTTAAAAAATTATTTGGTGTTGCTCCTCAGGATATCGCACTCTACGATAAACTTACTTTAATGGAGAACCTTAAATATTTTGCCGGAATTTATGGCCTTAATAAGTCAGAACAGAAAAACAGCATTACAGAAATATTGAAATTATTAGGATTGGAAACTAAGGCAGATCATTTGGTTGCAACCTATTCCGGAGGCATGAAACGTAGGGCAAATCTCGCTGCTGCAGTTCTGCACAAACCCGAATTATTATATCTTGATGAACCCACGGTAGGAGTGGATGTACAATCACGTAAAGTAATTTTGGATTACATCTTACAACTAAAGCAAAATGGCACAACTGTAATTTATACATCACATTACCTGGAAGAGGCAGAAAAAATTTGTGACCGAATTGCCATAATCGATCATGGTCAAAAAATTACTGAAGGAAAACCCGGAGAACTTATTCATAATCATGAACCTGGAACCAATCTTGAAAAATTGTTTATCCAATTAACCGGCAGCGCATTGCGGGATTAAATTGATGAGAAAACTAATTTATTCAATTTATAAAGAATTTTATCTTCTCAAACGGGATAAAGCAGCCCTTGCCACGCTTTTTCTGATGCCCGTGTTACTGGTTTTTGTAATTACATTTTTACAGGATAATACCATTAGTCAATTACAAAAATCGAAAATTTCAATTATTTTTATAAATAATGATAAAGGAGAACTAGCACAATCTATTGAAGATGGTTTAAATCAGACCGAATATTTTCAACTTGATTCTCTATATGAAGGACATTTAATTTCAGATAGTCTGGCCTATAAATTAGTAGCCAAAGGCGATTACAAGGTGTTTATTAAACTACCAGTAGGTATGAGTAACGCACTCGATCAGAATGCTGCTAATTTATATAAACTTAAGGTCTCTCCAATTGTGCAGGATTCAGAAGATGCAAAAAGACTGGGTAAAAATATATCTGTATTCTTTGATCCAACCATTCAAAAACTATTTAAAACTTCAGTACTCGATGCATTGGAAAAAAGTATAGAAAAAGTTAAATCAAAAATACTGTTAAAAACATTTTCACAAGAAATATTAAACGATGTATATCAATTATCAGGTGGTATGATTGCAATGGGAAAAGACAGCATCAATTTAACCCAGGATGATTTGGATCTTGTAAAAATTGATCAGCAATATGCACATAAAGATAAAATGATTGTTATGCCAAATTCCGTACAGCATAATGTGCCCGCCTGGTCCATGTTTGCTATGTTTTTTATTGCTCTGCCGTTAGCCGGAAATATGATAAAAGAACGAGATTCCGGCAGTTTAAAAAGATTACTGAGTATGCCAATATCTTATAGCACAATTTTGTCTGCAAAAATACTTATCTATATAGCGATAGCCTTCATTCAATTTGTTCTAATGATGTTAGTTGGATTAATTTTTCTTCCCTTACTGGGAACCCCGGTGTTGAATCTGGGTGACACATACTTTGGGCTTTTTCTATTAGTGATAAGTTCAGCACTGGCCGCCACAGGATTCGGTATTTTGGTTGGTGTAACTGCATCCAGTCATGAACAGGCATCAGCTTTTAGCAGTGTCTGTATAATCATTGCTGCAGCAATTGGAGGTGTAATGGTACCCGTTTATCTTATGCCTACAACCATGCAGGATATTAGTGTGTATTCACCACTTGCCTGGGGATTAAATGGATTTCTGGATATTTTTGTGCGTGGTGATGACTTTTGGTCCGTGCTTCCCAATGTATTTAGATTGTTATTATTTTCAATGACAGCTTTGGTTATAAGCTCATTTTTGTTTAAATTTAAAAATCGGAAGATTTAAAAGATAAATTTTAGCTAAGGGAAAATTAATGGCAATTACCCCTGATCCTAAGTTGATAAAAGAGGTTAAAGAACTGATTGTTGATGTGTGCAATCTTTCATCTATAGATATTACGGCTGACGATATTACAGACGGTGATCCGTTGGTCGGTCCGGGTTCTCAACTGGAGTTGGATTCACTTGATGTAACAGAAATAATTGTTGCAATCGAGAAGAAATACGGTATTCGTGTGGGCAGTATGAATTTGTCACGTGAGATAATCCAGTCAATTACAGCACTGGTTACTTTTGTTCAGGAAAAATTGAATGAAAATTCAGATCTTGAAAATATAAAAGCCAGTTGATATAAAGTAATTACATTCCAATATAATTACACAATTTAATTTTATTGCTCGTATCTCCAGATTTGAAAATTTCTTTTCAGATGTTTATATATCTCATCTTTAGTTTGTTCATCTAAAT
>JARRPN010000448.1:0-5015 GCA_037382875.1 Calditrichaceae bacterium
CATCCAACAATGGAATGATTCTTTGTTTATGGGGAATTGTTACATTAAACCCAGCCCAGTCTTCCCTTTTAATTTCTTCAATCTTTTTTGAAAAGATAGATTCTTCGATTTCCAGGCTGCCATAATCTGACTCCATATTATAGTGTTTAAAAGCCGTATTATGGATAGTGGGTGAAAAGGTATGTCCAAGGGGATAACCTATCAAGGCATATTTATTCATTTGTTAATTCCCTCTTAATTTTCAACTATTGAATCTAAAATACTATAAAAATCTGGATATGATACTGATGCACATTCTGGATGATCAATTTCTATTTTTTCATTGGTAAATAGTTGGGCAATCGTAAATGCCATAGCGATTCGGTGATCATGATGTGTCTTTACATTTCCGCCCTTTATTTTTTGAGGACCACTCAATTCAAAGCCATCCTCATATTCTTCAATTGTAATATCGAGATTTCTAAAATTATTTACGATGGTAGCAATCCGGTCGGATTCCTTTACCCGCAATTCTTTGGCTCCTCTTAATAAAAATTTACCATGGGCCTGTGTGGCCAGTACGCTTAAAATGGGAATTTCATCAATTATGTTGGGAACCAGTTCAAGTGGAATTTCAATATTTCTCAAATCACCCGATTTGATAAATATCTCACCTATGGGTTCAGGTTTTTCCTGTAATTTAATAGTCTTAAACGTTGCTCCCATCTTTTCAAGTATCGTTAACAAACCAGTTCTTGTGGGGTTCAAGGATACATTTTTCAGTACTAATTCCGATCCTCTCAAACCTAATGCTGCACAAATAAAAAATGATCCAGATGAAAAATCGCCCGGTATTTGCATCGATAAATTGTGCAACTTAGCGTAGTGGGAACTATATATAGACATACTGGCATCAGCATTTACTTTAGTAGTGAGTTGAAGCATCCTTTCTGTATGATCACGGCTGGTTTTGAATTCAACAACTTCTGTCTCACCTTCTGCAAATAATCCAGCTAACAAGACAGCCGATTTGATCTGGGCACTGGCTACAGGCAATTCATAGCGGATACCCTGCAAATTTTTAACCGGATTAAATTTTAATGGTAAAAAATTATTGTTGGAATCAATGTTAGCACCCATTTGGCTTAATGGAGTTATAATTCGGGCCATTGGACGTTTACTTAATGATGGATCACCTACAATTTGTGTTTCAAAAGGTAAATTTGCTAATAATCCACTAATAAGCCTAGCAGTAGTACCAGAATTTTGAGCATCTATGGATTGTTTCGGCTGTACCCATTCTGAAAATGATTTACCTTCAATATATAGTTTATCATTTTGTGTATACCATTCGATACCTAAACTTTCAATTCCCTTAAGGCTGGCAGTACAATCATTATTGAAATTAAAATTTTCAAACTCAGCTATTTCAGGTATAAAGGCTGAAAATAGTGCTGCTCTGTGTGATATGGATTTATCTCCTGGGAGATAAACTTCTCCTTTAATCTTTTTCATCGCTTAATTTAAATTTCCGCTTTTAAAATGGATTATAAATGTGATTACTAAGAGAAAGTAATCGATAAGGTTTACAAGGAACTTGCTGATATAATTTTACATTGAATTACTTAATTCTCTATTATTCCTTTTATAGTATTTCATCAATCCTTCAGCAAGTAACCCTACACCAGCTAATATAAGCAAAATTGGCCAATAAGTTGAAAAAATATCCTGAACTTCCCAGAATGATATATAATAATACTCGTAAGCTATAAGAGGCGTACCAATTAAAATAAATATAATTGCAAATATTAAGTTAGATACTTTGGCCCTTCTAACAGCAAAATAAACCAGATGTGCAATTCCCAGATTCACGAAAATAATTCCAACAGCAAATACATCGTTGATTGGAAAATAATTAAACTGCATTAAAAAAATGGACATGCTAAGAAGAATAAAGAATGTTCCTCCAAATATTCCTTTATGAACAGAATGCTTCCATCCACGCAGTAATAAAATTGATCCCCAGGCAAGACTTATTAAAGCTATGATATTTGGAGTATTTAAGTTAAATAAATCAATTTGATTTAATAAAATTATAGAACCCAGTGCGATTAAAATCCAGGCAACTATTACTCTGTTTTCCATTATGGTTTCCTTTCAACAGAGGTTGAATCACTTACTACTGGTGCTTGTGGCAATATAATCATTAATATCAAATACACAATCAGTCCTATGCCAAATGAAGCAATCGATAAAAGTACATATCCAAGACGAACCAGAGTTGGATCAATATCAAAATATTCAGCTATTCCTGCGCATACACCTGCAAGCATTTTATTATTGCCTTAAAAGTAATATCAACTATTGTTCTGATTCCAAGATTGTCCGAAAGTCCTCCGTCAAATAGATGAATATAGGGGTACTGTTCGGCCAATAGATAGCTGTATATTTGTTTTGCATATTGGTATTTACGTGTAGTGAAAGATGGCTCTGATTCAACATTCTGTGATGTGTTTTCCGGTATAATGATGAGTGCAGCAATATAGATTAGTAAACCTGAACCGCCTAAAAATGTGAGTGCAACCCACGCTATCCGCACTAAAACAGGATCAATATTTAGATATTCTGCAAAACCGCCACAAACTCCAGCAATAATTTTATTTTTTCTGGATCGATATAACCGTTTTGTCTGAGTATTATTTTCGATATTCCTACGGGTGAAGAAATGGAAATTTTATCTTGTTTAAAGTCGGCCTCATCTTCTGATACCAGACTATAATCGTATTTTTTCTTTGATTTCTGATCTTCTACAGTCACGGTTGTAAGTATTGCTACATGATCTGTTTGTATATCATCCTCGCTAATGATCCTTGCTCTTGCTACCCGATCCTGCATTGATTGTATTTTAGTCTCTAACAGTGATAATTCTTCACGGGCTGCATGATATTCTGCATTTTCCTTTAAATCTCCATGCTCACGGGCCGTTGCTACTTTCTGTGAAATGGTTGGACGCGTTTTATATTTTAACTCATTGAGTTCTTTTTTTAATTTATTGAGTCCATCTTTTGTCAAATAAACAAAATCCAAAATTTTCCCTTTCGATATATTAAATAGAAACTCTTTTTAAGATAAAGATATATTATATGGATATCAAATTAGTTGATTTTACTACTGTGCATCATAGACTGTGCCTGATTCTCTACACGTTCTACCGAGAGCACTCCGGCTACTTTTCGAATACTATTTATTATGCGAGTTAAATGCTGAAGATCGCTTACCTGAATATCCATATTTCCTTTTGCATAAGTATCTTCTACTTTAAAACTCACATTAATAATATTTATATCCTGCTTGGCAACACAAAGTGTGATGTCTTTTAGTAGATTTTTTCGATCCTCCCCTAAGACTGAGAGATGAACATCAAATTTTTGTGTTTTCTCTATATCCCAGGAAACTTCAATAACACGTTCCTTTTCTTCATATAATTTAACCATGTTATTGCAATCTGTACGATGGACAGTAACACCTTTACCTTTTGTCAGATAACCGATAATTCTGTCACCCGGAACCGGCTGGCAGCATTTTGCAAAATGAATAAGCATATTGTCAACACCCTGGACACGAATGCCGCTTTCACTTCTGGCTCGTTTTAGAAATTTCCCGAAGAAATTTTCTTCAGCTTTCTCCTCAACATGATCTTCCGGAAATAATTTTTTGGCAATAGCTTCTAAAACTAGTTCTCCATTACCAACGGCGACTTTCAAATTATCTACGCTTTGATAACCCAGTTTGGGAATTATTTCTACAAAACTTGGACTGTCATAATTGAGTTTATGCTTCTTTAAATATTTTTGTAATATTTCATCGCCAATCTGCATAGTCTGCGCTTGTTGCTCCTCACGGACGATCTTTTTAATCCAATGCCTGGCTTTGCTGGTCTTTACATAGGATAACCAGTCCTGACTAGGTTTCTGGTTCTGAGACGTAATTATTTCAACCTGCTGACCGCTCTTTAATTCAGTGCGCAATGGAGCAATTTTACCATTAATCTTTGCTGCGATGCACTGATTACCGATATTGGTATGTACCCCATATGCAAAATCGATCGGTGTAGAACCGCGCGGCAATTTGTATAAATCACCTCTTGGGCTAAATACAAAAACTTCATCCTGGAAAAGGTCAATCTTTAAATCTTCCATAAATTCGCCGGCATCTTCTTCTGAGATTTGCCTTTCTAGAAGGTCACGTACCCAACTAATATGTTTTTCAAATTGAGTTGTGTTCTTAATACCCTCTTTATATTTCCAGTGGGCTGCAATACCATTTTCAGCCAATTGATGCATTGCCTTAGTTCGTATTTGTATCTCTACCATTTTACCGGATGTACCGATGACTGTCGTATGCAGAGATTGATAACCGTTTATTTTGGGCATGGCGATATAATCTTTAAACCGATCATAAACCGGCATAAATAGACTATGGACGATACCCAGAGCATAATAGCATTCTTCCAGCTTATCCACGATGATCCGAATAGCCATTAGATCATAAATTTCTTCAAACGGCCTTTGCCGTCGCTGCATTTTGTTATAGATACTCGAATAGGTTTTGGGTCTACCATATATGTCAGCATCGATATTATTCTTTTTTAATTCACCGCTAACCGGTTTCGTCACCGATTCTATATAAGCATGACGTTCATCTTCACTAAGTGTAACTTTTTTAACTATTTCATCATAGGATTTTTTATCAAGATGCATGAAGGCCAAATCTTCAAGTTCATCTTTGATACGGGCAATACCAAGACGATGTGCCAGCGGAGCATAAACATCACGTGTTTCCAAGGCTATTCTTGGGCGTTTCTTCTCAGGAACATGCTCCAATGTACGCATATTGTGCAGACGATCGGCAAATTTAATTATAATTACACGGATATCATCCGCCATAGAGAGAAGCATTTTTCGGAATGTCTCAGCTTGCCGGGTTTCTTTGCTTAAAAACTTTAGACCGCTGATTTTAGTTACGCCATTGACCAG
>JARRPN010000449.1:0-3754 GCA_037382875.1 Calditrichaceae bacterium
GTCGTGCTTACCGGAGAAGGTGCTGATGAAATATTCGGCGGATATAATATATTTAAAGAGGATAAAGTAAGAAGATTTTGGGCGGAACAGCCCGATTCGAAATATAGACCATTACTTTTATCACGTTTATATCCATACATCTTAAAATCTCAAAATTCACTAAATCCATTCTGGCAGTCGTTTTTTAAACAAGGATTGGAAGAAACGGATTCGCCTTATTACTCACATAAAATACGCTGGAGTAATACTTCAAAAACACGCCTATTCTTTGAAGATCGAATAAAAAAATATTTTCCAAATAATGGTTTTTATACAGAGCTAAATGAATTTTTGAATCCAGATATTTACAATTGGCATTCCCTTAATAAGGCACAATATCTCGAGACCACATTATTCATGAGTGGTTATTTATTATCCTCGCAGGGTGATCGCATGATGATGGGTAATTCAGTTGAAGGTCGTTTTCCTTATTTAGATCACCGAGTCATTGAATATGCGAATCAGCTTCCACCGGAAATGAAAATAAACGTACTGAATGAGAAATACATTCTTAAAGAAACCTTTAGAGAACTTTTGCCTGAGATGATAACCAATCGTCCAAAACAGCCGTATCGGGCACCAATTGGTCAAACCTTTTTGAGTGAGGATAGCCCTGATTTAATAAAGGAGTTACTCGGTGAAGATAAAATCAAGAAATATGGATATTTCAATCAAAATGTGTGCAAAAGATTAATTAAACAAATGAAAGTTCCTGATAAGAGTATTAGTGCCAAGGATGACATGGCTTTAGCTGCGTTAGTTTCAGTGCAGTTACTTCATTATCATTATATAGAAAATTTTAAAAATCATAATTTTAGGTTAGCAGAAATACAAACGATAATAGATTTAAATTAAAAATATCTAAGAAGCTAAGCGCCTGAGTACCTTAGTTAAAAGATTAATAATTTCTTTGTACTATAACTTATATAGAGGTACTAAGATACTTAGTAACTTATCAAATCTAGGAGAAATAAATGGCTTTTTCAAAAGATGCAATAAAAGTTGATGCGGCAAAAGAAGTAGATCGCATTGCCAATGAAATGCGCCGGATTGTGGGACGTGAATTCCGGAAACATGGTGCTGTTGTCGGTGTTAGTGGCGGAATTGATTCCAGTGTTTGTTTAGCACTTAGTGTGAAAGCATTTGGCCCAAAAAAAGTACTAGGTATTGCCATGCCGGAAGCAGATTCCAATCCTGACAGCGAAATGCTGGCAAAAAAGTTAGCTAAGCAATATGGTGTGGAATTGATTGTAGAAGATATGACAGCTGCTCTGGCAGGATTTGGTACTTATCAAAGACGTGATGAGGCTATGAGAGCAGTATTTCCTGAATATGATGAAAAGACATACAAATCTAAAATTGTCTTACCGTCAGCTTTAGGAGAAAAAGATACGTTAAATATATTTCAGTTAACAATAATTACTCCTGATGGGGAAGAAAAAACCAAGCGTCTTCCTTTAAAAGAGTATTTGCAAATAGTAGCTGCATCAAATTTTAAACAGCGTAGTCGGATGTCTATGTTATATTATCATGCAGATCGATTGAATTACGCTGTTATAGGTACAGGGAATAAAAATGAACATGATCAGGGATTTTTTGTGAAATGGGGTGATGGCGGGGCTGATATTAAAGCAATTGCTCATCTTTTCAAGACCCAGGTATATCAATTAGCCGCTTATTTGGATATTCCAAAAGAAATTCAGGAACGAATTCCAACAACTGATACCTACAGTGCTGAATGTACACAGGAAGAATTTTTCTTTAGAGTACCTCATGAAATTGGTGATCTGGTTTGGTATGGTATGGAGAATAACATTCCTACTAATGAAGTTGCTAGGGCTTTGAATTTAAGTGATGAACAGGTGATGAACATACAACATGATATCAAACGGAAGGTCAAAACTACAGAATACCTGAAAGCCAATCCGGTGCATTTGTAAAAGGAAAAGAACCTAAGTGAATTAGTACCTCAGTACCGAAGTAGGGATATCAGTTTTACTTGCTAAGGTACTTAGGAACTCAGGTTCTCAGAAACTGAAAAAACTTTAAACATATAAAGGAATAAATTATGGCTGATACAAATAAGCAACTACGAGATTACATTGTAGAAAATTTTCTTTTCGGTGACACTGATACAGAATTTTCTGACAGCGATTCTTTTATGGAAAAAGGTATTATTGATTCCACTGGTATATTGGAAGTAATAACCTATATTGAAGAAAATTTTAACATTAAAATCGAAGATGATGAGCTTGTTCCTGAAAATTTAGATTCTATTTCCAATATTGTAAACTTTATTGATCGTAAAGTTAAAGAGGGCAGCAAAGTAGCATAAGAATAGAAGTAACATAGAAACTGAGTGCCTCAGTGCCTAAGTAGTAAAGTGCTCTTTATGAATAAAGGTTTGAAAGCTCAAATGCGAAAATGCTCAATTTCTATAGCATCAAATATTGCTGAAGGATTCGGACGTAGAAGTAACAAAGATTTCAGACGATTTATAGATATTGCAATAGGTTCTTTATTTGAATTGCAAACACAACTTGAAATATGCAAACGATTAGATTATTTAAATGAAAAACAATTTTCTGGATACTTTGAGCAAACTAGGGAAATCGAACGAATGATAGTAGCCTTTCGGAAGACTTTAAAAAATAACTAAGGTGCTCAGGAACTCAGGATCATAGGATCTGTAAAATTGAAACATACAAAATTTGTACATAATTTTTTGGAAGATAGTTCGAAATTATTTCCGGATAAACCAGCTTTTTTTGCTAATGGTAACTGGCATACATATCATGCGATTAATAAGCAAGCGAATCAATTAGCACATTATTTTATAAAAATTGGTATTAAAAAAGGTGAACGTATAGCTCTGCTCATAGAAAATTCAATTGAGTATGTTGTTACTTATTACGCAATTTTAAAGGTAGGTGCTATAACAGTTGCATTAAATACGGATAGTACGGCAAATGATCTTGAATATATATTAAATGATTGCGAAGTCACGCTATTGGTTGCCAGTCAGAAGTTGTTTAGGAATGCCAAAAGTTTATTTGAAAACACCCCCCTCACTCCCCCCTTGCCAAGGGGGGATACCGAAGGTAGGGGGGTAAAGGCATGGGAAAAAAAGGTTCTTGTCTGGTCGAATTTGAAAAAGATTCAACTGGAAGAGTCTAATACAGAAGTTTCATTACTTCCGGCAGAACTAGAAGAAATGCCTGAAGATAATCCTGATATCCGGATTATCGATCTTGATATTGCTTCTATTGTATATACTTCCGGAAGCACGGGAAAGCCCCGTGGTGCAACATTAAAGCACCTGAATATTGTATCGAATACTCGATCAATTGTTGAATACCTACATTTGACATCTGAAGATCGGATCATGGTTGTTCTACCATTTTACTATATTTATGGTAAATCATTGCTAAATACCCATTTCTTTGCTGGTGGTTCTGTTGTCGTCGACAATCGATTTTTATATCCAAATGTTGTTCTGAAAACAATGCAGGAGCAGAAAGTAACAGGATTTTCCGGCGTACCTTCAACCTTCACAATTTTACTAAACCGTTCTGACGTGAGAAATCAAAAAATTGAATCATTGAGATATCTAACCCAGGCTGGAGGAGCTATGGCTCCGGCTGTACAAAAAGAGGTTGCGGATGTATTTAGTCCTGCAGAACTATATATTATGTATGGTGCTACAGAGGCATCC
>JARRPN010000450.1:0-2438 GCA_037382875.1 Calditrichaceae bacterium
TTTCTATCATCTCTAACTAAATTTTTTCTTTTGGAGTCAAGCCTTTATCTTGCAGAAATTTGTCAATTTCTTCTTCAGGAAAAAATCCTTCATGCCGCAATATTTCGTTCCCGTCATTATCCAGAAAAACCTGGGTAGGAATGACACGAATTTTATAATCCTGGGCATAATGACGCTGATCCGATTGCCAGACATCATAGAAAACAACTTTCACCTGTTCACTGTATTTTTGTTCGATTGCTTTCATAACCGGCTGCATCATTTTGCAGGGCACACAATTGACCGAACCTAATTCCACAAATGTTATCAAAGGTCGTTTTAAAGTGTCAACTTCTGTTTTTATTGGTGTACTGATCACTTTTCCATATGCATCCGGGCATCCGGCACAACCAGCATCCGGTACGCATTCTTTTTTTGAAGATTTATTTGCAATCATCTCAGTCTTTTCGGCTTCAACATTATCACATGCAGAATAGACTAGGACAATAAACAGGCTAAAGAGTATAGATAGAAACTTATGCATTTTTCACCTCCTGTATCCATTTTAGTATTTGAGCATCATCAGGAACTTTTCCGCTGGATTTAACAACCTCATTGATGACAAGTCCGGGTGTCATCATTATACCATATGACATGATATCGTTAAGCTGAGTGATTTTCTCAATTTGGATATCCAGGTTATTTTTTTCTTTTAAAGTGATTAATCGCTGTTCCAGTGCTTTGCATTTGGCACAACCTGTGCCGAGTACTTTTACAATCATTTATATTCCTTTTCTAAAACTAAATTATGGACAAACATCAGGTGTTTTAACATCACCATCGGAAATTGCGGCGCCAAAATATTTCTTCTGGAACCAGAGAGCTACGTTAACCAGGCTGATTAATACAGGTACTTCCACCAGTGGACCGATCACCGCTGCAAAAGCTTCACCGCTGTTTATTCCAAAGACAGCTATTGCCACCGCAATGGCCAGTTCAAAATTATTGCTGGCGGCTGTAAAAGATAGAGTAGCTGATTTGGAATAATCTGCGCCAACTTTACGCCCCATATAGAATGACACCAGGAACATAATTATAAAATAAACCAGCAGTGGAATAGCAATCCGCACCACGTCCAGAGGTATTTTGACAATATATTCACCTTTGAGGGTGAACATAACTACGATAGTAAAGAGCAGGGCAACGAGTGTTATCGGGCTGATTTTAGGAATGAATTTTTTATGATACCATTCCTTATCTTTAATTTTGATTAAGGAAAAACGGGTTATGATGCCGGCAAGAAAGGGAATACCCAAGTAGATAAAAACACTTTTTGCTATCTGACCAATGGTCACATCCACAGCTGTGCCTTGCAAGCCGAACCAGGTAGGAAGAATAGTGATAAAAATCCAGGCATAGATTGAAAAAAACAGTACCTGGAAAATAGAATTGAAAGCCACCAGGCCGGCAGCATATTCCGTGTCACCTTTGGCTAATTCATTCCAGACAATAACCATAGCAATGCACCGCGCCAATCCGATCATAATAAGGCCATACATATATTCCGGGTAACCGCTTAAGAATATAATGGCCAGAAAAAACATTAAAACAGGACCGACAATCCAGTTTTGGACTAAGGAAAGCGTGAGTATCTTCCAGTTTCTGAATACTTCTCCTAATTCTTCATAGCGTACTTTGGCCAGTGGAGGATACATCATTAGAATCAGTCCAATGGCAATAGGCATATTTGTGGTACCAACCTGAAAGAGATTCCAGAAATCAACAATTTTTGGAAAAAGGTAGCCTGAAAAAACCCCAATGAACATAGCCAGAAAAATCCATAACGTAAGATACCTGTCTAAAAAGGATAATTTTTTGCCGACTGAAGCCATTCTTTTTCTCCGGATATTAGTAATGAGGATTATTTATCAGCGTCTAAAATCCAGTGAGTCAGCGTTGATTTTACAGGGATTTTCCCGCTGCTTACAACTTTATTATTAAGCAGCAAACCTGGTGTCATCATAATGCCGTAATCGGCAAATTTGTTTATATCGGTGATCTTTTCAATTTCCGCTACGATATTATTTTCACTGATGACTTCACGACAAAGTGTTTCCAGTGTCTGGCAATTTTTGCAACCGCCGCCAACGACTTTAATATTTAACATGATTTTATCCTTCCATTATATACTTTTTATGCTGTTTTCATAAAATGTTTTAAAATCTCTATTAATCTCATCACGGATACGCCGGAACTCTAACAGAATTTCTTCATCCGTGCCTTTTGCTTCCGCCGGATCCTCAAATCCTATGTGTAGACGATGTTTTACTTTACCCAGAAACACAGGGCAGGTTTCTTTGGCATTATCACAAACTGTGATGACATAATCCCATTGGTCATTCAAATATTGATCGACGTTTTCCGGTATGCCGGCGCTTATATCGATTCCGTTTTCCTTC
>JARRPN010000451.1:0-2437 GCA_037382875.1 Calditrichaceae bacterium
CTCTTTTCCATTTTTTTATCGTTCTCCTTCATCTACAATATGTTTGAAGTGAGAAATACAATGGTTTTTGATGAAACTAATATTTATGAATGTAGCATACCATTTTGTCATTTGGTAATACCAATGATAATAATTCCGGCGGCATTAACAAAAACAATCATTTTTCCAGGAAATATTATTGGAGGATATGCATCCATTTCCATGATGATTGCTTTGTGGTTTTTTTCCAGTTTAGCTATTGGTCGTGGATTCTGTAGTTGGGGCTGTTTTTATGGGGGCTGGGATGATGCATTTTCCCGGATAAAAAAGAAGAGGATTATCAAATACTTTCCCGGAATTCTTAAATATACTTCATTTGCTATATTATTATTAGTAGTTCTATCAGCTGCTTCCACCCTATCACCAACCTATTGCAGTTGGATCTGTCCATTCAAAACAGTTACAGAGTTTGAAGAAATTAACTCGGCTACATCAGTTATAAAAACAATTATATTTCTTAGTATATTTTTAGGTCTTGTTGTAATAATTCCTACTTTAACTAAAAAGCGTACACAGTGTGCCCTGTTTTGTCCCTTGGGCGCCATCCAAAGTGGATTTAATAAAATTAATATTTTTGATATTCGAATTGATAAATCAAAATGCACGAATTGTAAAAAATGTATAACAACTTGTCCTATGTATTCCCTTGATGATGAACAGTTAAAAAAAGGAAAACCAGATTTTACTTGCAGCAAATGTGGAAAATGCATCGATGTCTGTCCAAAGAATGCTATTAGTTATCACATTAAAGGAACTACACCAGATAAATATTTAACTTTTAAAAGACTATTGTTTATTTATCCCTCATATATTTTTATGACTATTTTTGCCGGTGGCAGTTTTATGTCATCTATTAGTAGAATATTAAATTGGATTAATTAAAATTATGTTAAAAAAATTCAGATCACTTATCGCTTATATTATAGCGATCTTCAGCTTGATAGTAATAACCTTTTTGTTTGTTAATTTGGGTTCAATTTCAACAAGAATATCAGAGTTACCATTTATGAAAATCAATCCTATTTTTAGTGGAGGTGAGATTTGCAATGAAGTTATTAAAGAGAACTATAAGATTTATGTCCATGAACCTGTATTTCCATCTTTATTAGGTAACGCCGAATTTGGATTTGTTCAGCTTGATTATAAATTTGATACGGATATAGTTTTCAATGATTCAATTGATTATAATCTTGATAACCAGGTTGATTTTTATATATCTTCTTCAAAAGATCCCGACGTGGTATATTTGGATTCTTTTGCTGAAGAGGTACAAGATATCAATAGAAATATAGCTTTACAGGATGGAAGATTAATACGAGTTAGCCTTCAGAGAATAAATTGAAGATTATGGAAACGGTAGACTAAAATTTGTCGGGGTGAGAGGATTCGAACCTCCGACCTTACCGTCCCGAACGGTACGCGCTAACCGGGCTGCGCTACACCCCGAAAATTAAAGGCAGGAATTTATTAAGTATTTCCTAATGAGTCAAGATCATGTTTTACGATCTGCCCCAAAATATAGTGATAAAATCACACCTCCGGCAAAGGTAACAATAGATCCATAACCATTATAATCAAATGAAAATCCCGGATATATTTGATATATTGATCCAATAAGCAAACCAAGAATAAAATACATGGTCACCGCAGGGTAATGTTTCAATGCCCAGGACATAACTCTGGCAAAACCTAAAATACCAATAACAACACCTATTCCAAGTGATCCAATAATAAATATCCGTACCTTAACTTCGTCATTGAATCCCCTGTTAAGGATCATATCCGTTATTCCACTTATAGAATCTAAAACTATGCGATAGACGCCCAGCATCAAGAGGATAAATGAGCCGCTTATTCCGGGAATAATCATCGCCGATGCTGCAATCATACCACAAAATAAAAAATATATATAATTCCAGAGATTGTACTTAGTATAGTCAAAAACTTGAGCATGCGTACTGCTTCCTTCCTGATAAATGGCCAGAATCACAACAATAGTAATTCCAACCAGTGCAGAGAGAGCTCTTGTTATGTTAATCCGCATTTCATCATGAGTCTTAATAACAACCGGTATACTACCCAGAATTAAACCCATAAAAAAGTATATGGTCATCATCTCGAAATTATCGAATGCCCAGCCCAATGCCTTTGAAAACGCTAATATTGAAAATAAGGCACCAGCAAACAATACAGCTAAGAATACGATATAATAGGTTCTTTTATTTTTATCACTTAAAAAATTTGAAAGCGCTTCCATTAATTCTTCATATATTCCAAATACAACAGCCATGGTTCCACCACTTACTCCGGGAATAATATTAGCAATGCCCATAACGCCGCCAACAAGAAATAAACGCAAATAATATATTTTTGATTTTAATTTAACAACCATGAAATT
>JARRPN010000452.1:0-3700 GCA_037382875.1 Calditrichaceae bacterium
AACAAAAAGGCACAGGGATGGGTTTGCCAAAATGCCTGAATAATAAACTATCATGGAATAAAATAATATTACCTTCCCGGGTAGGCCGAATATCAATCTCGAGAGCTGTGGCACCATTATCTAATGCAAGCTTACATGCCTTGATTGTATTCTCAGGCGCATCCAATCCGCCTGAACCTCGATGTGCAATAACCAATGGAATTTTAGATAGATTCATAAGTTCTGATATTCTTTTTATAGCCAGCCTAATTTCCAGGTATAATAAACTATAATTGCGGTTAATATAACAAGAAAAAGCCAATATCCAATTTTTTCATATATTTTAGTACACAATTTTCTTTGGCCTACGATCGCGTATGATATCCCCGATATCAAAATGATGGCATAACTAAGATAAACAAAAATATCGAATATAATGTTTTGTACTTTAATAATACAGAGAAATGCTGTAAATGACACAATAACCGTATTAATTTTTCCATATATATTTGCCATTTCCGGCTTATTGGTTTTTTTGATGGCAATCCAGCCTATGATTACAATCATCAAATCCCGGTATAATAAGAACACGACCAGAGAAATGGGAAAATTGCGATAGATGATTAATACTATCATACCAATGGCCATGGCTATTTTATCTGCAATGGGATCGAGGACAATACCGAGTTCAGTGATCTGATTAAGTTTGCGGGCAAAGTATCCATCAAGTGCATCGGTAATTATTATCACGGCCGACACAATGACAAAGAGTATATGTGCGGTTAGACTATCCAGTCGTACTAAATAAATAAATGGAATTAAGAGAATAATCCGACTCAGGCTTAACAAATTGGATAGATAAAAGAATTCTCTGATTTTAATTTTCATTTCTTGTACTAATTCTGCTTTTAATAGTCCTGATCAATATTAGTAAATTTATCTCATTTTCAGCTGTACAAAAATAATTAAAAAATAAAATAAATAAAAATATTCTTTGACTATTAAGATTATAAAAAATTCTAAGAACGGTTTATCTCAGTACTCGCTGTGATCTATGGGTTGCAGTAATGTATAGAAAAAAGTAATTTTGGAACGGATTAAAGTAAAAAGTGTTTGATGTTTTATGAATATGGTTGAAGAGAAATTAAAAAATCTTCCTGTTAAACCGGGTTGTTATTTATTTAAGGATAAGAAAAAGAAAATCCTTTACGTGGGTAAAGCAGGTATCCTGCGCAACCGAGTCCGATCCTATTTTCAATCTGGCCCGGTTCATCCTAAAATTGAAGCTCTGGTTAAACGGATTGCCGACATTGAGTATATTGTCACCGATTCAGAAGTTGAAGCACTTATACTTGAAAATAATCTTATAAAAAAGCATAAACCCCGTTATAACGTTAACCTGAAAGATGATAAAACCTATCCATACATTCGGATTACCAATGAAGATTTTCCACAGGTTTTCGTTACACGCAAAGTGATTCGCGATGGTTCTCATTATTTTGGTCCTTATACAGACGTGAAGAATGTACGCTATACTCTTAAAACTTTGCAGCAGATATTTACCATACGTTCCTGTAAATATAACCTTACATCGGAGGTTGTTCAGAAGAAAAAAGTACAGCTTTGCCTTGATTATTATATTCATAAGTGCAAAGGTCCATGCCAGGATTTACAATCAAAAGAAGATTACAATAAAGAGATTGATCGTGTACATCGTTTTCTGAAAGGTAAAACGGATGATCTGGTGAAAGAGATTAAAAATGAAATGAATGTATATTCCGAGCAAATGGAATATGAAGAGGCTGCCCGGTTTCGTGATAAGTTGAATGCACTTGAAAACTACCGGAATTCGCAAAAGGTAGTTTATCAGGATTTTACCGATAGAGATATTCTTGCAGTTGCAAAAGAGGATGATGATGCCTGTGCGGTATTATTCAAAGTAAGGGAAAGTAAAATAACAGGACGGATTCACTATTACATGGCTCAGGTTGAGTGGAAAACGGTTCCGGAAATTATAAGAACATTTATTGAGCAGTATTATTTTAAATCCGATGAGATTCCCCAGGAAATTTTTATTCAGGAATATATAGAAGATAAAAATCCCATCGAAAACTGGTTGTCCGACCGGCTCAGCAAAAAAGTAAATATCATAGTCCCACAACAGGGGGAAAAAAAGAAACTTGTTGAGCTGGCTCAGAAAAATGCAAAATATTTGCTGGATGAATTGAAACTTCAAAAACTGAAAGCAAAAGATTATGTGCCTCATGTAGTGAAAGCACTAAAACGCGATTTAGGATTAAAAGTTGAACCCAAACACATCGAGTGTTTCGATATATCCAATATTCAGGGTACCGATCCCGTAGCATCCATGGTTTGTTTCGTAGATGGTAAACCGAAAAAATCAGAATACCGGCGATTCAAGATTCAGTCTAAAGAAACACCGGATGATTTTGCGAAAAAATTACCGGATCTGATTGTGATTGACGGGGGTAAAGGCCAGTTATCAAGTGCATTGGGTGTTCTTAATGAATTGGGTATACAGAACCAGCAGATAATTGGTTTAGCCAAACGGCTGGAAGAAGTTTTCTTCCCGGGCATCAATGATGCGCAAATGCTGCCGCATACCTCATCCAGTTTACGATTAATGCAACAAGTTCGTGATGAAGCCCATCGTTTTGCTATTACTTTTCATCGTCAACGGCGTAAGAAACGAACCATCACTTCCGAATTGGATAAAATTAACGGTGTTGGAGCACAAAGAAGAAAGCAATTGCTCAAAACCTTTGGCTCGATAAAAAAGATTAAAGAGGTGTCAGAAAAAGAGTTAGTTGAAAAAGGAAAAATCCCAAAAGATATAGCTCAGAATATTTATAAATATTTTAATTAAAAATAAATCTCAAATTTCAATAATCAAATAACAAACAATTTCCAAATACTAATATCCAAATTCCAAATGTGAACTCTGATTTTTGTTATTTGTGATTTTCTGTCTGATTAAATGGATGAGCTTTACGATGAAAATCCGGCAGGTAATATTCAGGTGCATCAAGCTGCTGAGAAAAGCCTTTTTTTAAATCCAATTTATCCATAGACTCCAAAATCCGGGTATACTCATTATAATTTACCGAACGTGAAAGCAGCGGATAATTTATTGCCTTATGGGAAGGATGATACTGGGCCATTAAACTGATTGCGATCTCAGGAGAAATCTTTTCCTTTAGAATTCTTAATACTTTTTTACTTTCAGCCAGATCATTAGGCAAAACGAGATGACGAACAAGTAAACCCCGCTTTGCTATACCCTGACGATTGACTCTCAAATTACCGACTTGTCGATGCATCTCTTTAATAGCTGCCAATGCAATATCCGGATAGTTTTTAATTCCAGAATATAAATAAGCAGTCTCAGCATCAGCATATTTAAAATCTGGCAAATAAATATCAATAATACCATCCAGTAATTTTAAACTTTCGACTGAATCATATCCATTAGAATTATAGACAATCGGCATATTTAAACCTAATGGGATAGCCTCATAAATAATTCTTACCATTTGCGGGATGAAATGGCTGGGTGAAACAAAATTGATATTATGCACCCTTTTAGTATTTTGAAGATCAACAATTTTTTGGGCAACTTCTGACGCAGATCTCCACCATTGGTCAATATTATTCGTTGCCTGACTGATCTGGTAATTCTGACAATAAACGCATTTTAAAT
>JARRPN010000453.1:0-790 GCA_037382875.1 Calditrichaceae bacterium
CAGATTAACCTATCTAAGGGCTAAGACTCATTTAAATTTGGTAAATTCTTATTTCCCCGAGCTGAAGCTCGAGGCTAGTCAAGCCACGTAAATCATTAAATTACAATTGAATAGCCCCGACTTTTAAGTTGGGGGAAAATAGACTCACTTCTCCTTTTCTGGGTACTTTAGTGCCCAATATTAGAAACTGCAACACCCGCTTTCGAGGGAATGACATTTTCTAAAATCTTTTCATTTGCATTCTGATTTTATAATCGCGCCATTTACAAGAACCTGACAGACATGTGTAGTATATTCAAACGGATCACCGTCAAAAATAACGATATCCGCATCTTTTCCCTTCTCAATACTGCCCACTTTGTCTGAAATATTCAGGATCTTGGCTGGATTTGTCGTAATAGTGGCAAGTCCTTCTTCGTAATCCAGACCATTGGCAACAGCAATAGCAGCTTCGAACAATACCACTCGGGTTTTTGGCACATAAGATTCATATCCGCCCTGTATGGCAAATAAAATATCATTATCTGACAGTAATTTAGCCGTTTCAAAAGATGCATTCTTTGTTCTGGCCATTTGCGCATGCAGAATGACCGGTATCTTGGCCGCCTTAATCTGATCAATAACAAGGTAAGCTTCGGCGGCGCCGTCAAGGATCAAATTGAATTTAAACTCTTCTGCCAGGCGTAGTGCTCCCATAATATCCACAACTGTGTTCGCTGTTATAATGGCCGGGACCTTTTTGTTCAGAACTTGCAGCAGAGCCTCATATTTTAAATTTTTAGGCGCCTCG
>JARRPN010000453.1:823-3247 GCA_037382875.1 Calditrichaceae bacterium
TTTTTTTCTTTTTGTGCATAATTTTGCGCTTCAACAAAGGCACTGCGGATCATGGCGATACCTTTAGGCCGGGTACCCGGTGATTTAAATTGATCGGAGACTTCCGATCCAAGTGAAAATACAACTGCCGATTCCTTTCTCATAACAGCGCCCTCAAACTGGCCGGTGGTTTTAACGATCATAGTCTGACCGCTGCACAGTGCGCCCGGTGCATGCCCGGTATTTATGGTTGTGACGCCGAGCATGTTTAAATATTCTACCAGTTCCTCTTTTGGATTGTAGGCGTCAATAGCGCGTAATTCCGGCTGTATCGGATCGGTGGTATCCAGTTGATCCTGATCGTGTTTTTGGTTATAAATGCCGGCTAATCCGACAACGGAATGGACATCGATTAAACCGGGTGTAATCACCTTGCCTTCCAGTATTTTATAATTCTCCGGGATTTTTACTTCCGAAGCTGATCCAACCTTTTCAATTTTGGAATCCTTGATAAGAATGATTCCGTTCGAGATCATGGTGCCGTTCATTGTATAGATCTTTTCACCTTTAACGGCAATCTGCGCCTCAAGGCTGATAGCAGAAATAAAGATGAATATAACTATAGATTTAATAATTGTTTTCATTATTGTTGATCTCCGTCAAAACATTGTATGTGCTCATGACCGCGGTAAACTTTGTAGCCGCCAACGGCATATTCGAGATCTTCTTCATTGGCCCGGTCAAATTCTTTTTTACCGTCAATCCATGTTTGTTCCACATGCGTATAAACACTTAGCGGGTCACCGGATAAAACGATAAAGTCAGCCGACTTACCATTTTCCAGTGAACCGATCTGTTTATCCAGTTCCAGCATTTTAGCCCCATTGATCGTCAGGGCTTCCAGCGCCACTTTTCTTGAAAGTCCGGCTCTGACAGCAAGTCCGGCTGATCGAAGGAATATGCGGGAATCGGTAATCCAGTCATCTGTGTGAAAACCAATCAGCACCCCGGCATCGGCTAAAATTTTTGCAGTCTTAAATCGCAGTCCTACCGCCTCCAATTTGCCGCCCGGTGCATCAATCACTATGACGGAACAGGGCACATTGGCTTTGGCTATTTCATCGGCTACTTTCCAGCCCTCACTGACATGATGCAGGACAACCTTAAAGCCAAATTCCTTCTGCAATCTTAAAACCGTCAGAATATCATCGGCGCGATGCGTATGATAATGTACGATCCGTTCCCCATTTAATACTTCTACAAGGGCGTCCATGCCAATATCTCTTGGCGGTAATTTGCTCTTATCGTTTCCGGCTTTTTCAATCTTGGCTTTATAATCGAGCGCCCTATAATACATGTCACGGACTATCGCTGCTGAACGTCCCCGTGTACTGGGGAAAGGTTTGTCCCGCATGGAATTGGTTCCATTGGCCATCTTAATCCCGCCGCAGATACCATCGATGATATTCTTGCAGAACAGCATTTCTTCTGCCGTGTCCACTTTCTTGGGTTTCAGGTATACAGTTTGCCCGCTTAGCAAGTGTCCGGATCCCGGCATAATATTCAGCGTTGTAATGCCGCCTGCTCTCGCCCGGTTTAAATTATCCTGATGCGGATTGATGGCATCTAGAATACGGATATCGGGATGAGTGGGTGCATCGGAATCAAAGCCCCGGTCCAGTCCAAGGTGTGAGTGCGTATCCACCAAACCAGGCATGATAACTTTCCCATCGAGTTTAATTACGGTGGCATCGGCAGGAATATTAATAGCTGATGATTCACCAACATCAACAATATTTCCATTCTGAATAATAAGAGTGCCGGTCTCATATTCATCCTCGCCAATAGTTATGATATGAGCACCGGTGAAAAATATCTTTTGCTCCTGTCCATATGCAACCAGACAAAATGCTGTCAATACCAGCAAAAGACTAAAAATTCGATTCATATTTTCTCCGATATTTAGTTATTTTTTATTTTACCTTAATTACTACAAACGTAACATCATCTTCCGGATCTTTATCACTGACCCAGCTGGAACCATCTTCTTTTAGTTGATTGATTATTTCTTCCGGATTTTTTTGGGCGACTTTTTCAAAGATATTCCGAACCCGCTTATAGCCGAATAATTCTTCATTATCATTTTGCAGCTCTGGTAACCCATCGGATAACATTAAAATGGTATCGCCAGTCCTAAGTATGGTCTCTTTCAATTCATAGGGAAATTTTTCCATGGCACCCAACGGCATGCCCTTAAACAGATATTCTTCTACTTTGCCGGATTCACTTCTGTAAATATAGGTCGGCGGCATGCCGGCGGTTGAAATCCGCAGGGTGTGATCACTTATCTTAAGCATAGTTAAACACATGGATGTGCGACCAAAATTCATATTTTTTATGCAGCGTGTAAATTCGGAGAAAGAAAACAGGATATCCGGATTAGAA
>JARRPN010000454.1:0-2421 GCA_037382875.1 Calditrichaceae bacterium
TAATTTCCAAAGGGCGACTCAACGGCGGACACATTGGTTTTAAATTATATCTAAAAGACCTCACTGGCAGCAGTGATGGATTGATTTGTCTTTCCGGAGGACATAAGGGCAATATCAATCACCTGCTTAAAAAACGTCATACCGATGAGGCTGTACTTTATCTTCGCAAATTAGCGGATCTGTTTGGAGACGATCTTTACCTGGAAATGCAGCATTTCTCTTCCCATGATTCTCTGGTTAATATCCGTCTTCGTGACCTGGCCGTGGAAAATAAGATTCCGCTCGTCGCTACCAACGATGTACATTTCGTTTCCAACAAAGACTGGTATCTGCGCCGTATCATGCACGCCATCGATGCCAATACGGTGCTGGAAAAAACAACTACGACGGGTACCTCAGAACAATATTTTAAAAACAGCACTTTAATGCATGATTTATTCAATGCCTTTCCCGGGGCGATACAAAACACACAAAAGATTGCCCGTGCCTGCAACTTTGAATTCAGCCTGGGCAAGCCGGTTTTCCCTTCCATCGACTTACCGGATAATGAAAGCAGTTTTTCCTGGCTCTGGAAAAAATGTTTAGATGGTGCAATCAAACGTTATCAACCTCTAACCGAGCAGGTGACCAAACGGCTGGAATATGAACTGCAAGTGATTCACAACCTGGGATTTGCAGAATATTTCCTGATTGTCAAAGAGATTGTCGACTACTGTCACCGGGAGCATATCCCCTGTGTGGGCCGCGGTTCGGCAGCGGACAGCCTGGTATCTTACGTGCTTGAGATCACCCAGGTCGACCCCATCCGTCACGATCTGTATTTTGAGCGATTCCTGAATCCCGACCGTACCGATCCTCCGGATATCGATCTGGATATCTGCTGGAAAAGCCGCGACCAGGTAATCAGATACATCTACAATAAATTCGGCAAAGACCGCACCGCGATGATCTGTACCTTCAATACTTTTCAGAATCGTTCAGCCATCCGTGATGTGGCTAAAACTTATGGTTTGCCTGAAGATGAAATCGCCAAAATTACCAAACACCTCCCACACCGGGCTATCGAGGAAATTGAAGAAGCGGTCAATACTTTGCCCGAATTGCAAGATCTGCGTCATAATATCGCTTTATATGAAGAGATTATCCGTCATGCCAACCGCATTGCCGATTTTCCCCGCCACCTTTCCATTCACCCCGGCGGTGTTATCATTGCCCCGGATAAAATCACCAATCACGTACCGCTGGAAATTGCCGGCAAAGGCATCATCATTGCTCAGTACGATATGTATTCCATAGAGAAACTGGGTCTGGTTAAAATGGATATTCTCGGCGTACGCTCACTGAGTATCATTACCGATTGTCTCAAAATGATCAAACAACATCTTTCCAGCAATGGCCGTCAAAAAACAGGGGGCGCCGATGCCAATACCATGGCTCACATTCTGCTCAAAAAAAGTGAAGAACTTACACCACTGGATTTACGGGCGATTCCGGAAGATCAGCAAGAAGTTACATCTCATATCCGATCGGGTGAAACCATGGGTTGTTTTCAACTGGAAAGTCCGGGCATGCGCGGCCTTATTAAAAAAATGAAAATCGAACATGTGGATGATGTCATCACAGCCGTCGCCCTGATCCGTCCCGGTGCAGCCGGCAGTGGCATGAAGGATATTTACATTAAGCGACGTGCCGGACTGGAAAAGGTCGATCATGTGCATCCGGCTTTAGCCTCATCGCTTGATAGTACATACGGCGTTATCGTTTACCAGGAACAGGTGCTTCAGGTAGCTCATTTTGTGGCCAAACTCAGCCTGAGCCAGGCCGACACCCTGCGGCGGGCCATGACCAAATCGCGTCAGAAAAAGAAATTTATGCAGGTACACAATGCCTTTGTTGAAGGCGCTGTAAAAAACGGATTGACTGCGGAGCAGGCCGAGGTAGTCTGGCAATTCCTATCCCAGTTTGTCGGTTATGGATTTAACAAAGCCCATTCCGCGACCTACGGCACCATTGCCTATCAAACCGTATTTCTGAAACATTTTTTCCCGCTGGAATATATGTGCGCTGTGCTCAATAACCAGGGCGGATTTTATTCGCGCATGGCCTATATCGAAGAAACCCGGCGGATGGGCATCCAATTGTTGCCCCCGGATGTGAATCACTCGGACCGGCATTTTACCTGCGAAAACGGTGCTATCCGTACGGGACTCAGCCCGGTTTTTGAACTGACTGAACGCACTATTAATTCAATTTTATCTACCCGGGAACAAAAGCCGTTTACCAGTTTGTTTGATTTTATCCAGCGGACACGGGCGGGTGAAAAAGAGGTTATTCATCTTTGTAAATGCGGAGCGCTCAATTCCATTGATTCCAATGCACCCCAATTAATAATGATGACAAAGATCTATTTCAAGAATAAAA
>JARRPN010000454.1:2500-3064 GCA_037382875.1 Calditrichaceae bacterium
CTATTTTTAAGGATCATATCAACTGGGACACCATTGTTTCCTCGACTGAACTGGAACAGCATAAAAATGAAGTGATCAAATTCTGCGGCTGGCTCGTCACCTCGCGGCGGGTGGCCACATCCAAAAACCAGTTTATGAAATTTTTAACTCTGGAAGATTTTAACGGACTCTGCGAAGCAGTGCTCTTCCCGAAAGCCTATATTGCCTATGGACATCTAATCACATCGCATGGGCCTTATATAATTACCGGCCGGGTTCAGTCCCGATTGCCCGGAGAAGCCAACTTAATTGCTGAAAAACTGGAAATTGTCATCATCGATAAAAAAGAAATTGAAGGCTTGCTGCAGAAAAAACACGATTTTATAGAAAAAACTCAATAGATCATTGATTTTAATAAGTTATATACTTATATTTATAATATTATAATTTTAATACTTATTATTATTTTATAATAAGTTATATATTTATATTAATACTTATATAAGGTTTAAACTTATTATTATGAGTCATATAGTATTAATTGGTGACATAATTTCTTCAAAAGAGATAACCGATCGTCTAAAT
>JARRPN010000455.1:0-2416 GCA_037382875.1 Calditrichaceae bacterium
TTTTTTCGATGGGCAAGCGAATAACAATATTATACTCCTTGCCCGCTGAATCTCTATATTTTGATACACTAATACCGGTAATCGCTGCCCGCACGGTGCGATCGATGTCTGCAATCGGCACTCCAAACATAGCGGCTTTGGCCCGGTTGATATCAACCTGCAGATCCGTTTTAGAACTGCTTAGTGGATTATTGATATTTATGGTGCCCGGTGTGGTCTGGATAATCTTTTCTATATCCAATGAAATTGCTCTGATCTTATCTAATTCATCGCCAAGTACACGAATAGCAATGGGCGCTTCGATCGGAGGACCCTGTTCCAGTACTTTAATCTCTATCCTTGCACCCGGATAAGAGCTGAATTTATTTCTTAATGTATCCACTATCGCATTAAAAATATCAAGATCACGCGTATTCATAACAGATAATATCTGTCCATAATTACTCTTTTCATTTTTCCTGATTTGATTGTAGTAAATACGCGGATTTCCTGCACCCACATTTGCTGCCCAGATTTTTAAGTCTCTTTGATCATCTAAAACAGATTCAACATACTCGACCACTTCATTGGTTTTATCTATACTGGTACCTTCCGGAAGATTTACATTTATCAGGAATTGGGGTTTTTCCGCTTTAGGGAAAAAGGTTACCCCAACCACAGCAAATAAAACCAAGCTGCTTAAAAAAACCAGTGTAGCCGCAAAAATCACCATAGCCGGATGTTTAAGCGCATAGTCCAATGATTTGCGATATTTTGTTTCGATAAACTTAGTCAGAAAATTTTGTATATATTTTTTATGCTCCCGCTTTTCACGCCCAATAAATTTACTCGATAAATATGGTGTCAGTGTCAAAGCAACTAATAGTGATGCCGACAAAGTATAAACGACGGTTACCGGCATACCGCGAATAAATTCTCCTGTTATATTCTGCATCATTATAATCGGGACAAAAGCAAGAACCGTGGTTACTGTTGAACTGACAATAGCCCAGGCAATCTGTGAAGTTCCCTTGACTGCTGCATCAAATCCTGTAAATCCTTGCTTCATAAATCGTGATATATTCTCCGTAACCACTATGGCATTATCAACCAGTAGACCCAATGAAATTACTAACCCCACAATGGTCATCTGCTGAAGTCCAAAGTTACTCCAATCGACAAATCCAATAGCAATTAGGATTGAAATGGGAATAGCGAGTATGACAATCAAGGAAGCTCTGATTCCCACCGCAAGCAGTACCACCAATCCGACTAAAATTAATCCTTGTAACAGATTACTGAAAAATCCATTAACCCGATGCGAAACACTTTCCGATTGATCAAAGACAATCTTCATTTCCATTGATTTCGGCAAACGTTCTTTAAAAGAACTCATGGCATTACGCAGGCCATCAAAGACGTCATAAATATTGGTACCAGACTTTTGGCTGCAGGTCACAAATACGGCCTTCTGCCCCCTCACTCGGGCATAATAGGATTCATCCTCATATGCATAGTCCACATCAGCAATATCTTTCAGGTAGACCACTTTGCCTCCGGAAGCATCAACAATGGTATTACGAACTTCATCAATTGAGTTAAATGAACCACTCGTCTGAATATTAAATTGACGATCTCCAACATCTATTTTTCCACCAGGTATATTGGAATTACTACTTTGTATAGCCCCGATAATTCGATTCATGTTTAATTTATTCTGGGCAATCTGTTCCATATCCAAGGAAACTCGAATTTCCTGTTCGGGGAACGCCCATGTTTGCACTTTGTATATTCCCGGCACCCGTTCAAATGCTTTCTCCAATCTCTCAACTTCTTTTTCCAGATCCCGGTAGGTGGCTGATTCCGATAAGAGGGCAACCTGCAGTATTTTTACGTCAGAGATAGACCACTTTTGCAATTGCAATCGAACAATATTTTCGGGTAGTTGATTGCGAATACTATTTACCTTTTGAACGACATCCGAGTATTTTTCATCCGGATCACTTCCGGTTAAAAATTCAATTTGCACAACAGCAAGTCCGTCTTCAATGTTAGTTTTAATATCTTTGATATCATCCAGTTCATTGAGAACTGTCTCAATCGGATCGACCACAAGCTCTTCAAGATCGGTTGGATTTGCTCCTGGATAGACAACAATGACACTGCTACCGGCTGGTGAAATTTGCGGATCTTCCGAACGCGGCATCGTAAAAAAGGATACCAATCCACTCAGCACCAAAAGACAAATAACAATGATAGTAAACTGATGATTTTCTATAGCTATTTTAGGTAATCGCATTTTTATTTCCTGTTATGTTCTGAAATTAATTTTGAATATCAATTCGGCTATTATCGTTTAAATAGCTTGAGCCACTGGTAATCACTTCTGTATTTTCTTTAAGTCCTGTTGCGACGGCGATTCTATTGTTAAATACAA
>JARRPN010000456.1:0-2416 GCA_037382875.1 Calditrichaceae bacterium
ATAAATTAATGTACTTAGTATGCCATGCATAAAACTTTCATCTTCCCCGATAAGACAGGCATAGATGATCAATGCAGCACCGACATAGCTTCCCCATTCTACGGCACCTGTTCCAACATTTTTATCGGTAACCAATTCTTTTACGTTTTTAAATTTACCAAGCAGAATTTTATCATTTATAAGATAAGCAAATTTCAAAAGAACTATACCGATTAATCCCCAAATAAGTGTATCTAGTAAATCCTTATATAAATTAGGAGCGGCCGGATTGGAATATACACCCAAAATAACAATGCCGACTCCAAATAAATATCCAGAGAAAGATAAGGCTACTGCCTTATTATCTTCCTCGGTCAATTGTGCGTCAATTTTATAAGGTGTTAATAGATTATGTATCCATTTGGCAAGAAATAGAACCACTAAAATTACTACCAGATACAGGGCGCCCTCCGGATGAACAAAATCATAAATTACTTGCCAATCAAATAAACCTGCGAATAAATCGTTCATGTTATTTTCCTCCTCTGGAATAACTACCGCTTCGACTATAAGAACTTCTTCTAACTGATGAACTTCGGGATGACGATCGGCCGAATCCACCGCTTTTAATCTGTTTGGACGGATTACGCGCCTGAAATGATTTTTGTGAAGCGGTTGGATTTTTCAATGGGGCTTTGATCGTTGAGGCTGTTTTTCCAGCATTTGGTGATTGTATTTTTGAACGCATGGTTGGCGTTGAACTGCTGCGGAAAGTAGAACCGCCATAATTTCGATTCATATTTGTGCGATATTGAGTATGAGGTACAGGCGAATAGTGCCGGTAATAGCCCGGATAATGTCCATATGACCATGGAGAAGCATAAAACCCATGGGGACGAAACAGGTAACTCATGATCAGAAAATCAGTAAAACCAAAATGGGAATGATAATAATGGTTACGACCGTAAATCTGTTCATTACCCTGAATTTGCATCTGGGCCTGTTTATCCGAACTTTTTTGAATCTCGATTGTCGCTATTTCCTGTACTTCACCTTTGGTGGGTTCTGTTGTCAGTGAGAAACCCTTTAATGAATCAGCGCCATACTCCGTAACTGAAATATAATCAACCTGGCCATCTTCGTTGAGATCCAGATTGTTAACACCCTCTTCTTTGGAATTAAGCAGTTTTTCAAATGTTTCGGCATCGTCGGCTTTTTTCAGAAGACTGCCAACAGCTTTTAAATCAAGGCCTTCTGCACTGGATACCATGGTTTGTACATTCACATCATAGTTATCACGGCCACTGTCATCCGGCTCCGCACACATAGCCCAAATAACGACAACGCCGATAAAAATAGCTAAATATTTAAATACTTTTTCATTCACGATAAACCTCCCCATTTATTTAAATGATTTTATCTTTGCCATGCTTGCAAATAATATTTGAACACCTGGTTGTTGGCTGTCGTTGTGATATCGACTTCATCTGAATTTAATTGATTAATTCCAAAATTCAATGAAGATTTGATAAGTTCAGTTGTTAAGTATCGTCTGTTCACTGGTATTGTTTCAATATTTTCAAGTTTTTCTTTTATTTTAGATTCTGAAAACGGCCCTGATTTACCTCCAATCCACCAGCCCCATTCACCGAATGATGGAACATTATCATGATAGGGAACGGTTGCTAAACCAGCCGCTTTCATAGTCCGGCCAATGCATAAAAAAGCTTCCTTTGCATGAACGGGTGATGTCGATTGTTGAACAAATATACCAAAGGCAGAAAGTTTATGTTTTAAGTTTTGATAAAACTGCATTCCATATAGTTTGGCCAGATCCGGACTATTTGGATCTGGAAAATCTATGATTATAATATCATATAATCCGGATATTTGTTCAATAAATTTCGCAGCATCCAGATTAATTATTTCCACCTCAGCCACAGGTTCAAAGTCGTACTGTAAAGTTTTATTTTGATTAGCAATTTCCAGAATCGTTGTATCGGCCGGTAAAAGCGCACTATTTTTTAAAATGGATACTTTAGAATTTTGTAAGCTACCATTATTTAAACTACTTAATGCAGGATTTTCTTTTGCCAATTCCGTCATGACTGGATCAATATCACACAGTGTGACCTTTTTTACATCTGAATATTTTAAAACTTCTCTAAGAGCAAGTCCGTCTCCGCCGCCTAAAATAAGAATATTTTTGTGAACAGGCGCTATGGCAAAGGCGGGATGTACCAGATTTTCATGATAGATGTATTCATCAAAACTGTTAAACTGTAAATGGCCATTAATATAACAAGCAATATCACCAGCCCGGGATTCGGTTAATACAATATGCTGATATCGGGTAGTCTCAGATAGAATAATCCGATTACGGTATAAATATTGTTCTGTATACGCTGTCCAATTTTTTGCTGAGACGAATCCAATA
>JARRPN010000457.1:0-4745 GCA_037382875.1 Calditrichaceae bacterium
CAAATGTTATTTGTTTATCATTAAGATTATCATATTTATTTTCCATCAACAATTTTGATAAGATCTGAATACTATTCAGCGGTGTTCTTAATTCATGCGACATATTTGCTAAAAATTCAGATTTATATTTACTGCTTAACTCAAGTTCTTCCGCTTTTTGTTCTATTTCAACTCTGGCAATTTCCAGTTCGTTGTTCTTTTCTTCAATTTCGGCTTGTCTTTCTTTTAATGCTTCTGTCTGTGTCTCTAACTCTTCGTTAGAAGCCTGCAGTTCCTCTCTTTGAGCTTTTAGTTCTTCTTCAGATTTAAGTAAATTTTGAGTCTGTTCTTCCAACTCTTCGTTCGTAACTCTAAGTTCTTCCTGCTGTGCTTGTAATTCAGATGCTTGGTTCTGTGTTTCTTCCAGAAGTTCTTTTACTTTAACCCGGGCTACTGCGCTATTAAACGCGATTGCAATATTCTCAGTAGCCTGTTCAATAAAATTCATTTCAAGGTCACTATATTCATGAAAGGCGCCCAATTCAATAACACCATGTACCTTATCATCATATATTAGCGGCGTTACTAGAATACTAAGTGGAGTACGTTCACCAATACCTGATTTAATCTGAATGTAATCATCAGGAATATCTGTAATTAAAATGGCTTCTTTCTCGAGAGCACATTGGCCAACCAACCCTTCTCCAATTGCAAATTCGTTAGACAGATTCTTTCTCTTTTTATATGCATAGCTACCAGCCAATTTAAGTTTGTCACCATCGAGATTTAAATAGATCGTACCGATCTGAGAGCTGGTGTATTTAGCAATATAGCTAATTACACTTTGAGCCAAATCAACTGTATTTTGATCGCCTCGCATTTTATCACTTAAATCAGCCTGGCCCGTTTTTAACCAGTTATCATGTTCATTTTCTGTACTCATTTTTAGCAGGTTATTTTTCATATGCAGAATTGATTTGCCAAGAATATCATCATCACTCCGTATATCAATATTAACATTGTAATCACCCTGACCAATAGCATCGGCTGCACGTGAAAGCTGCTTATTTGTTTCAATTAGTGCGGTCGTAGCCTTGGCTAACTCTCCAATTTCATCATTTTGTTCAATATGAAGTTCTGAGTTTACATTTCCCATTGCCAGTTGATTAGCAGCCGTAACAATAGTGTGAAGTGGTTTAGTAATTAATCTTATAAATATGATAGAAATGACCAGCATTATTATGAGGCTGAATAATGTAATTACTATTATCCAGGTTACAATAGATTCCTGATTAGCCTGTGCATCACGATTCGCTACAGCCATATCATTTTTATTTGCACTTGTCATCGTTGAGAGTTTTTCCTGGATCAGATTATATTTTTCCTGCATAGCAGCCAAATTTTGTATAACCTCTTCATCAAGTTCACCATTTAACATCTGCAAAGTCGTCTGCCGTGCCATGGGATAATACTCGCTGAACTCATTTTCCAAAAACAGTAATTCTGACTGATTCAGGATGGGATTATCTTTGCTGTTTTCAATTAAAGATTTAAAATTATCTCGTAATAAATCAGTTTCACTTAGAATTTCCTCATCCATGGCTGATGCTGCATACTGCATATTACGTTGAACACTTGCCAAAATGCTTTCAAGTTCCCGACTCATTTCAAGAGCAGGGAAATAGCCTTCTTCTATGTTCACTAATAATTGATTATTTTTTGATCCTAACAAGGTATTAATAACCAGAATTAATAAAAAAGCAATCCCTGCCAGAATAGGCATTAAAACAATTTTTGTTCTAATTTTTAGATCTTTGAACATGATAACTATATCCTATACAATTTGGTTTCGATAAATGACATTCTTTAATCCGGGAATGTGATTAAATCTGAATCGGATAAAGAACATTTGATAAAAAAATTGTCGCTGTCAGTATGGATTGGGATACTGGCAGCGACACAACTAATTTTAGTATATTTTAGATTCTCATATTTAAAAAAAGAGATTTCTTTAAAGACGGCCCCATCCTTGCACATCACAACCATCAACGATAACATTGAATTGACCATTATTTGAACTGACTTTAAGAAATCTCTATTAGTATTTATCAAAAATTATTCCTTCACTGTTACTACTTTTACGGCGACAACAAATGCTTTAGAAGACACATAACCGATTGCGCCGGAATTATCTTTAACAAAAGCTATTATTTCTGAATCACTTTTTTTCTCCACTGGTGGAACACCTTTACCCGTAAAGATTTTTTTCTGCCAGTAAGCTTTTATTGCATTTACTGATTTTCCATGGACAGATTTAGCAAAAGCTTGTCTGGTATCTGAATCTGCATCTAAATTCACCGGTTCAATCTTTTTATTGTCATCCCACTTCGATTGTTATTTCAAGAAGATATCAGACAGCTTATAATCACTTTATATTTTGATGATTGACCGTATCCTAAACTGCATGCCAGAAGTATCATCAGAAATAATACTAAATTTCTTCTCATCGATTTCATAATAGTTTCCTTCCGCACACTTAGAAATTATAGGTTAATTTACCAGCAAAAAGCATCCAGTTCTGCTTTGCATTTGCAGGATCATCCTGATCATGCCAGTACATGACGGCTGTACCATCCATAAAATGCCCTTCTGCCTTGACGGTCCAATGATTATTCAGATCATATCTTAAAGAAACAGCCGTATCTTTAATCCATGCATTTGAAGCTGCAAGCCCTAAACCTTCCCACCAGTCACCATCTTTATCTTTTTTATCCGGATAGTATTCTGAATAATAAATAGAGGCTGCAAATGCATCCGTTACTTGATAGCCAACTTGTCCATAAAAACCACCAAGTTCAGCGTCAGAGGTCGCCCGTAATGTTTCCATATTTGGATCAATTGCAGCTCCATATCCAGGACTAACAGTGGTTATTTCTGTATTTAACATAAAAGTTTCCCCTGCTAGATGTATTCTATTCCAGGTAAATTCACCCGATATCCAATAACCTTTAATATTATCTATGGATTGTACAACATAACGGTTGACTAAATTAAGATCCATACCACTTAGTGCAAATATCTGTTGCGCTTCTTCATAAGAAGTTGGCATCGGTAAACTAAGTTGATCAGAAAGCATGGTTGCTACACCAATTGACTGATTGCGCCAAAATTCTGTATCCTCAGTATAGCCCTCAGCATCTAAGCCATCCATCATAAACGTACTTCCAGCCAATTTTAAACCGGGTAATGGTGTTTCCCAATTTAGATGACCTATGTAAGTAGTCGAAAGATGATATGTTTCAAATTTAGCAAACAATTGTTCTTCGATATATTTATTTAATCCATCTTTCGTTGATACACTTAAAGCACCAACCTGACCTTGATAGTTAAAAGTACCGAGAACACCGGTATTTATTGATCCATAAATACCTAAACCTTTAATGGCATTAAATGTACTTCGCCAGGTCTCATTATATACACCCTGTGGCATAAAAATACTGGTTCGGGCCAAATCCAGATCCCGATATTCATTATAAAGACCTAATGGCATCTTAATTTTACCAGCTCTGATTCCTAGCCAGTTTTTCCATCTGTAATCACCATAAGCCCAATCCACAGTAACTTCATCATTGCCAAGATATCCTAAATCACGGGCAAAAAGCTGCAAGCCCACATGGAACTCATTTGAAAGTTCAGTTGAAAAATTGATGCCGAATTCATTGAATTCAAAAGTACCATCCTCAGTTTTACCAAGAAAATTATTTTCATCGCTTACCATAAAACCCTGAGAAATAAATCCATGAATCTGAAGTGCATCTGACTGCCCAAACAATTGGACGGCAAATACCAAGATAAGAAATCCAATGATTCTTCTGTACTTACTCATACATAATCCTTTCTGTTTGTTAATTATATGATTTAATAATTGAACTCGAATTCTTGCAGGTATATCTCAAATAATGTGCCAGAATATTATTCTACGGGAAAAAATTGGGTTAAGTACAAATAGAATAATATGTTAGAGCTGATATATAAACTTTAAGTAGTATTTTTAAAAAGTTGATAAGCCTACGATATTTCGTGGGACTACGAAATATCGTAGGATTTAGGAGTGTTTTATTTTATACCTGGTTTCTTACAATATTAAGTTTTTTCATTCGCGAACGAAGCGTATTAGGATGCAATTCCAGCACATTGGCAGCACCGGCTTCGCCTTCAATAATCCAATTCTTTTCATTTAATATTTTTAAGATATGTTCACGCTCAATGGCTTTCAATGATCTGAATTGGGTACTGGCAGATTTAATTTTATCGGACGGCAGCAACCGATCATCCAATTTTAATTCAGGAGGCTGGCTAAAAATCACCGATCTTTCTATGACGTTTTCTAGTTCGCGAATATTGCCTGTCCAATCAAAACTTTGCAACTGTTTGATAGTACTCCTGGGAATTTTAGTAAAGTCTTTTCCTTGTTTCCTTCCAAATTTTTGGGCGAAATACATGGCTAATAGTTCAATATCTGCCTTCCGTTCACGTAGTGGTGGTACGTCAATAGGAATCACATTTAACCGGTAATATAAATCCTCCCGAAAACCACCGGATTCAATAGCTTTCTTAAGGTTCCTATTTGTTGCTGCGATAACGCGAACATTAACTTTGATGGTTTCGCTTCCACCAACGCGTTCAAATTCACCTTCCTGCAGTACTCTTAGAAGTTTAACCTGTAGATCAAGAGGCAGGTCACCGATTTCATCCAGGAAAATTGA
>JARRPN010000458.1:0-3362 GCA_037382875.1 Calditrichaceae bacterium
GTTTATTATAGGCGCGGGCTTTTTTATCATGGCCTTTTACCTGATTCATGCCATGGTTAAGGGAAAAAGGGTTGGCAAGAATCCATGGGGTGCATTGACTCTGGAATGGACAACCACATCACCGCCTTCACAGCATAATTTTGATGAAGTCCCGGTAGTTAAGGATGGACCATATGATTATGATCGAATTAGAGTAGAAAATGATAAGTGGATATATAAGGATCAGTAGCAGGAACAGAATGCAGTTAGCAGCCGGCAGTTTGCAGTCGCAATTTTTACATTGTCCTTTTAAATAAAATTTATAGTAGTATTGGAATTTACAACTAATGACTAATGACGGGCGAAGCCCATATGACAAATGACTATATAATAAACAATGAGTAAGAAAATGGAACAAGCAGAAGCACATCCAACATATTTAGCACACCATTTTAGTGAGGCGGAGCAGCAAAGAGAATCGGCAAAGCTGGGAATGTGGATTTTTCTGATTACAGAAGTCCTTTTATTCAGCGGATTATTTACTGCTTATGCCGTATATCGGGCATGGTTTCCTGATATGTTTATGGACGCGCATAAATTCTTAAATGTAACACTGGGTTCAATAAATACACTCGTTTTAATTACAAGTTCAGTCACTGTAGCACTGGCAATTCGCAGTATGCAATTAAATAATCGCCGGCAGACCATCATATTTTTGGTGGTAACACTGTTTCTGGCTGCGACATTTTTAGTAATAAAATATTTTGAATACAGTCATAAATTTCATTTAGGTCAATTACCGGGTAAGTATTATACATTTACCGGGGTAGAAGGAACAAACCCACACGTATTTTTCAGTGTCTATTTTTTATTGACCGGTTTGCATGGTATCCATGTAATTGCCGGTATGATTGCTATTGGCTGGGTTTTACGCAGAACGATTAAGAATCATTTTTCAGCTGAATATTACACACCAATTGAAAACGCCGGATTGTACTGGCATCTGGTAGATTTAGTCTGGATCTATTTATTTCCATTATTGTATTTGATAGGATGATGCAATGAATAAAGATAAACAGGAACATATCATACCTTTAAAAACATATCTAATGGTCGGTGCAGCGCTTTTTATTCTTACCGGGGCAACTGTTGCTATTTCTTTTGTACATTTTGGGGCGTTTAACCTGGTAATCGCCATGTTAATCGCTTCGGTTAAAGCAATACTGGTAGCTCTCTTCTTTATGCATTTGTTATATGATAACAAATTATTTATGGCCATTTTTTCAATTGCCTTGATTTTTGTCAGTGTGTTCATTATCCTAACGATGTTCGATACGTTAGAACGAGGTTCAGTTGATGCCGTAAAATCGAAACCGATAAAAGAAAACGCAATCATTTACGATAAATAATTTTTGCCACAGTGAACACAGAGGAATTAATAATTATATAAATGCCTCAGTGTCCTCAGTGGTTTAAATTTTGAAAGATTAATGAATATTGATTTTCTTGCCCTCTTTTTAATAGGCTTTTTCGGGGGATTCAGCCATTGCATTGGCATGTGCGGTGGTTTTGTTGCTACTTATACATTTAAAATTGCTGAAAACGATCCTACTCCAAATGACTCCTATTTTCAAAGACTGGTTCCGCACCTCCTGTACAATTCTGGACGATTATTAACCTATACAATACTTGGTGAAATTTTCGGATTTATTGGTGGTACACTTGGGCTTATCTTTGCCATTCAGGATTTCCAGGGCGGTTTACAATTACTGGCCGGTATTTTGATGGTCATTATGGGACTCGATATATCAGGACTTATCCCTAATCTTGAACCGGATTCCTTTCCGGGTGTGAATATATTTAAGCGGATGGTTAATGCCTTGTTTAATAAAGTTAATCGCAAAAATGTTTTTGTTCTGGGCATGGTTCTTGGATTAATCCCGTGTGGATTGGTTTATGCGGTTGGCGCCAAAGCAGCTGCCACTCAAAGTATCGTAGGCGGTTTTTTGACCATGCTTGTATTTGGGATGGGCACATTCCCCGCCATGCTCTTCACTGGTTTTATTGTCAATCTAATTTCTGTAAAAGTACGAGGAAGGCTATATCGGATCGCTGCAATTCTAGTCATTCTAATGGGGACATTGACTATTCTCAGAGGTATTGATGTCCTAGGCTGGGTTAAAATCTACTGGCTCTCAAGTTTTTAAAAATATCATCTTATTTGCCCCTTTACCAAGAGAGGTAAATTAAAATTTAATTCAAAGATTTAAATTATCTTTTAAATTTTTAGTAAAGTCATATTATATTTATATAATAACCCACCCCTTTATCCCCTCCCTAATAATTAGGGAGGGGCAATCCCGATTTATTGGGATGGGGAGGGTTAGTAAACAATTCGAATCTATCTATAATATTTGTCTAAATTCAGTGCTACTATCATTGCGGGGATCATTGCCCTAACTCAGATATACATATCGGTGAGAAAGTCTTTTGCTGCTCGGGCTGTAAAACTGTATATGAAATTCTTGAGGCAAATGATTTATGTAATTATTATTCTCTAGATAAAAATCCCGGTATTTCCCTCAAAGATACACCAATCAAAAACAAGTTTGCTTACCTTGATGATGATGAGATCAAAAAGAAAATCATAGATTTTCATGATAATGGAATCAGCCGCGTCAGTTTCTTCATCCCTTCCATGCATTGCAGTTCCTGTGTCTGGTTACTGGAAAATTTGTATCGTTTAAACAAAGGTGTTATCGAATCCCGGGTGGATTTTCTAAAAAAAGAATTATCACTTAAGTTTGATGAAACTAATACATCACTGCGCACACTGGTAGAATTGCTAACCTCAATCGGCTATGAACCGCAGATCAATATGCAGAGTATGGATGCCAGGGAAAGAAAACAATCCAATAAAGACCTGTACCTGAAGATTGGTGTAGCCGGATTCTGTTTCGCCAATATAATGCTGTTTAGTTTTCCTGAATATCTGTCCCTGGGTAAGGGGATCGGTGAGGAGTTTGAAAAATTCTTTGGCTATCTGAATATAATTGTTGCCTTACCGGTTTTGCTGTACAGTAGTGCGGATTATTTTCGCTCAGCACTCCATGTCTGGAAACAGAAAATGGTTAATATGGATGTGCCCATTTCGATTGGCATTATAACATTGTTCCTGCGTAGTCTTTATGACATTATCTCCGGAACAGGTCCGGGCTTTATGGATTCGTTTACCGGGCTGGTTTTTCTTTTATTAGTAGGCAAAATATTTGAAAAGAAAACGTATGATTCACTGTCTTTTGAACGGGATTACAAATCCTATTTTCCGATATCAGTAACCCGTAAATCTAAAAATAGTGAGCAAGTCATTTCTATAGAAAAAC
>JARRPN010000459.1:0-2412 GCA_037382875.1 Calditrichaceae bacterium
TGAGGCGCCAAATTCCCAAAAAGTATAGCTAAACCGCCAGATTTTGAATAAGGATTATCTACCGTCCTTATCACTTCTTTATTTTTTATTTCGACAGATGTAATATTTTCACCTAAAGTTTTTCCATTCACTGTTAGGGTGGTGGTATCCAAAAGATGATCCACTTTTGTCAATTCATTGAGAATCGCATAAATACCTCCTGCTGAATCCACATCCTCCATATGCACATTTGGCGTTGCGGGACTTACTTTGCATAAATAAGGTGTTTTAGATGCAATCTGATTCAGATCATTTAAATCAAAATGAATCCCGGCTTCATTAGCGATAGCCAGTGTATGCAGAATCGTATTAGTGCTTCCGCCCATAGCCATATCCAGTACTAAGGCATTTCTAACAGAATTTTCAGTTATAATATCAGATGGTTTCACGTCTTCTTTGACTAGGCTTACTATGCGCTCCGCCGCTTGTTGAGCCAATTCCTTACGTCTGGGATCTACAGCAAGAATAGAACCGTTACCTGGTAATGCAATACCCAATGCTTCCATAAGGCAATTCATTGAATTTGCAGTAAACATACCAGAACATGATCCGCATGTTGGACAACCCTGATCTTCGAGTTCTTTTAATTGAGTATCATCAATCTCACCACGCATACGTCGTCCAACACCTTCGAAAACCGAGATCAAATCAACCTTTTGACCTGATGCCAGTTTACCTGATCGCATAGGGCCGCCGGATACAAAAATCACAGGTATATTAATCCGAACTGCAGCAATCAGCATACCGGGTACAATTTTATCACAATTAGTTAAGCAGATTAATCCGTCAAGTTGATGGGCCTCGGCAACGGTTTCGACACTATCAGCAATCAATTCACGGCTTGCCAATGAATACCGCATACCAATATGACCCATGGCGATACCATCGTCAACACCGATTGTATTAAATTCAAACGGTACACCGCCTGACTCACGCACACGATCTTTTACGATTTTACCAAATTCCTGCAGATGCACATGACCCGGAATTAAATCCGTATAAGAATTACATATTCCGATAAAAGGTTTATCAAAATCTGAATCGGATTTTATACTACCGGTCGCTTTAAGCAGGCTGCGATGCGGTGACTTTTCTATTCCGCGTTTAATAATATCTGATCTCAAATTGCACTCTCCATATTAAAATTTACGTGCACAATAAGATATTCAAATCTTTCCAGGGGCAACCCCGAAATCTTATATTTTAATTATGAAATTTAATGAGAAGTGATCTCGGGATTGCAATTTATTAGCTAATTATCACTAGGATAAGGATAATATTTAGCACAATAATCCCGAGGAGGAGAATGATATCCAAAGATAAATTATTTATTCTAACAACTAACAAATTATCCGATTTATTATACATCGAATTTATATCTTCATTTTTATTCAAGATGTTATTTAAAAAATTCATAACGTTAAACTTTATTAGTTGTTAAAAAATTTCAGTCAATATAATTTTTCAAACCAGATATGTCAAGCGAAATACAAATTTTTATGAGAGATTTTGTATTTTTTAACATAATGTTTACATTATGCCATATTTTTAAGAATTAGATTTGTATTTTTATTCATCTTATTTTATATTTGCCCGCGATAATTGAACTAAGATTTAGATACAGGTAAGATGAGGTTTTCTCAACTTAAATCATACCAGCAAAAATATGGCATCTTCTTGTTTGATGAATGCGTTACATACCACCGAAAGCGAAAGCCGCTTTTACACTCCTAAAATATACGGGAATTCTCGATTAATTTTTAATTCCCAGTTCATTCTATTAAATTTGCAAAATTAATAAATAATAATAAAAGTGATTTGATATTCAGAATTACAAAAGTCAAAAATACGATTAAATTAATTTAAAAGGAGAATAAAAATGAGCAAAATAGCCGAATGCCCCGTTTGCGGAGCCGATGTAGAATTGGCTGATGATGCTGTTCAGGGTGAATTAATTACTTGTCCTGATTGTGGCGTTGAATTGGAAATTACAAGTCTCGATCCACCTGAAGTTGATGAAGCGCCTCAGGAAGAAGAGGACTGGGGAGAATAACTTTGGCGATGATTTTAGATGCCACCCTACGAGAAGGTGAACAGACGCCGGGTGTGTATTTTGATGAACATATTAAACTAGCAATTGCTGATTTATTAAATGAAATCGGCATTCGGATTATTGAAGCTGGTCATCCGATGGTTACACCTGAAATATACCACGCTGTAAAACGTATAGCTAATCCGACACCACATTCCAAAGCCAGATCGACATCCTTTTCCAGAGATCGGGAATGCGCTCCAACAATTGATTTCAGTCTCCGATTAGCTATACGTTTTACAGCGTGGTATATTTCAGGTGTAACCATCGGATGACCAGCT
>JARRPN010000460.1:0-2411 GCA_037382875.1 Calditrichaceae bacterium
CATAGCAATTCCATGCTCAACACCAAAATTCAAAACAACCGGTGAGTAGAACCGATATTTTTTTATTTTCTTATCAAGCATTACTTTAATAACAGACGGTTTCTTTTCAGTCTTTGATTGTATTTTCGGCTCGTTTTTTATTTTATCTTGCTTGATTGTTTCATTGGAATTCGTGTCTATTTCTGCTATAACAGAGCCGACATCAACTGTATCGCCTTCCTGAGCAACAAAATTTGAAATTACTCCCGTAACCGGTGCTGGAATTTCTGAGTCCACTTTGTCCGTGCTAATTTCAAGAATAGTATCATCTTTAGTAACCATATCTCCAACAGAAACAAGCCATTTTAATATGGTTCCTTCTGTAATTGATTCGCCCATTTTCGGCATGAGCATTTCAAATTTCATTATTGCCTCAAAAACAATTTCAATAAATAATATTAATTTAAAATCTATTAATACGCTGCTAACTCTTTAAATGCTTCCACGATTTCATCTGTTTGCGGCAATGCTTCTTCTTCCAATATAGCACTAAATGGAATATGCACATCTTTTCCAGCTAATCGTTTTACAGGTGCATCAAGGTGTTCAAAAGCAAATTCAGCAATATGTGAGGCTATTTCCGCTCCAAATCCATGGAATCGTGTGTCTTCATGGGCAACTATAACTTTACCCGTTTTCTTAACGGATTCTACGATAGAGTTGGTATCTAAAGGATTTATAGTTCGGATATCTATAACTTCAACGTCAATGTCATCTTTTTGCAATTGTGTTGCCGCCTCCATCGATTTTTGCACCAAAGCACCCCAGGTAATTACAGTTAGATCATTTCCCTCTTTTTTAATACTTGCTTTACCGAATGGAAGCAGGTATTGATCATCAGGCTCAGGAGCCGCGGCATAACTTTGCCGGTATAATCCTTTATGCTCCAGAAACAACACCGGATCCGAGCATCGGATAGCCGATTTTAGTAAGCCTTTGGCATCGGCTGCATTGGATGGATATGCAATTTTAATTCCTGGAATATGAGCGAAGAAACCTTCAATGTTTTGTGAATGACACAATCCACCATGAATATATCCGCCAACAGGTACGCGTATTACCACCGGCGCTGACCAATTGTTGTTGGAGCGCCAACGCATGGTTGACAGTTCATTCCGAATTTGCATCATAGCCGTCCAGATATAATCACCAAACTGAATTTCTACCACTGGCTTTAATCCACGAACAGCCATTCCAATAGACACACCCACAATACTGGATTCCGCTAACGGTGCATTAAAACAACGATCGTTGCCAAATTGTGTTGAAATTCCCGAAGTAGCTGTAAATACACCACCTTTACCATCTGCGACATCCTGACCAAATACATAAATAGAATCATCCCGGACCATTTCTTCCTTTAAAGCATGATTGATGGCATCAACCATTACCGCCTTCTCTCCTGAATTCGGATTTGATTCAATAAGTTTTTTCTCAGGATCCTCTTCCGGGGCATAGAGATAATGCATTAATTTCCCCGGATCCGGCTGAGAGTACTGTTCTGCTTCTTCCGCTGCATTATCTATTTCAGTCTTGCAATCCTTTTTAATCTGATCCATCTCATCCTGAGAAAGCAATCCATTCTCGATTAAAGTTACTTCAAAACGGGGTATGGGATCTTTCTGTTTGTCTTCATCGAGTTCTTTTTGAGTACGGTATTTCTTTTGTGAATCCGAGGATGAATGTGGAAACAAACGTATAGTTTCTGCCTCGATTAATGCGGGACCATTTCCAATTCGAGCATCAGCAATCGCTTTTTGTAATACTTTATAGGACTCAAAGAAATCGGTACCGTTTATTTTATATCGATTTAATCCTTTATATCCAGCTGTTAGTTTATAAATGGATGAGCCGGCCATTTGCTGATCCACCGTAACTGAAATAGCGTATTTATTATTTTCAATCATAAATATAACCGGCAGCTTCTCTCGTGAAGCCCAGTTGATAGCTTCGTGAAAATCACCCTGACTAGTCGTACCTTCTCCTGAAGAGACATATACAACCTCATCCTGGCCTTGTTTTACCGCACCGAGCGCTGTCCCAACAGCTTGCAGGTACTGCGTACCCGTCGGACTGGATTGTGAAATAATTCGTAGTTTTTTATGGCCATAATGATTGGACATTTGCCGACCACCCGAGCTGGGATCATCTGCACGTGCCAGGAAATTCAGGAATATCTCAACCAGCGATACACCATATTGCAATACAAATCCCGTATCACGATAATATGGATAGGCATAATCATAACCGGGCTGCATGGCATAAGCTGCGGCTGTCTGAACCGCTTCATGTCCACCAGCACCCATGTGAAAAAAACTTTTTCCCTGTTTCAGCATAATCAGCATCTTTTCATCCATTAATCGGGTTGTAAC
>JARRPN010000461.1:0-2409 GCA_037382875.1 Calditrichaceae bacterium
GGGAACACCGTTCTTATACCATTCATACACATTGGAACTGCCGCCTACGTGAGTAACCAATTCCAAGATCGTCCCTGCTTCAATGGTTGTATCAACAAGTGATCCAACAGAATCCTGAGGGGCATATTGAAATCCAGTGGATGCCACACCAATATTAGGTTCGATATCCTCGAAAGTTAACGCATTTTGCTCAACCTGTAGCCACATAATATTTTCAAGAGTACTTAGATCGGGAAAATCCGTTATCTGATTTTGATTTATACTTAAATTTGTAAGACTTATAAGATTGACAACGGATGCAGGCACAGCTCCTGTAAGTTGATTTTTGTGCAACTGCAACCTTGATAACACAGACAAATTCTCGAAGATATCAGGAATTTCATGTTCCAATTGATTGTCCGAAAGATTCAGGAACATGAGATTCGTCAGATATCTTAATGAATCTGGGATGGGACCGGTTAATTGATTACTTTGCAGATAAATGGCTGAAAGATTCGTTAGCTTTCCAATTGACTCCGGAATAGGTTCACTCAATTGATTCACCGCAAAATTTATCGAGGTCAGATTGGTTAGATTACCAATTGCGACAGGGATACTCCCGGTCAGTTGATTATTAGCTATATCTAGACCGATAAGATTCGTCAGACTACCAATATCCACAGGAATTTCCCCGCTTAATTCATTCCCCCATAATTGCAAGGCTGTTAAATTGGTTAACTTTCCGATTTCGTTGGGAATTGATCCATCAAGCGAATTACCCGCCAGAGATAGACCGCTCAGATTAACTAAATTACCGATTTCCGAAGGAATCGAACCGCTTAAATCATTTCTCTCCAGATTAAGTGTGGTTAGTCCGGTTAAATTTCCAATCTCTGTAGGAATCGGCCCAGTCAAATTATTTCTATAAAGTTCTATCCATACAATATTATCAAGATCACCGATAGCAACAGGAATTGAATCGCTCAACTGATTATTGTATAACTGAATAGTATTCAAATTTTCCAGATTACCAATTTCAGGAGGTATAGCACCTTCTAAATTGGTATTAAAGATTTGTATAGCATAAAGATTTGTACAACTACCGATTTGGGGTGGTAAAGTTCCTCCTAAAGGATTGTTTCCCATTTTAAGAAAGATCAAATCCGTAAGATCCCCAATTTCCGATGGAATGGTTCCGGTCACATTATTATCTGCTAAATCAATCTGTGTTACACGATCACCTGCTATGCTAACGCTGATACCTTTCCAGGTTGAAACACTGCTGTCGCTCAACCAGTTGGTGTTGTCTGTCCATTCATCTCCATTAGTACTATTATAAATAGCCACCAGAGCAAGGGAATCCTGTTCCAGCACCTGCGCATCAGATTTTTGAACGAGGCCAAAAAGTAGTAATAATGACAAAATAATATAGGGTATAATTTTCTTAAACATTTTTATCCTCCCAATATAAAAATTCAATGTTTAAATTTATTGATTGATTTTTTACAAGTTCTGAATACTAAATACTAATAATAACCGATCCGATCTAATACGAATTGGACATTCTATAACATAAAATGGACATATAAGGTGGATATTAAGTTCGAAGTACAACAAAAATCCATAAATGGAGACAATCATAAAAATACGATTGGCTCACTATTTTACAGGGAAATGACAATTATTAAAAAAAGAAGGTTATTTAAATTCGGATGGTAGATGCCCAAATTGTTCCCGGAAACATTTGGTAAAATAGGAAAGATTATTAAAGCCAGCTTCAAAAGCAATTTGCGATACGGTTCCAGCTTTCTGGTCAAGGAGTTGTTTTGCTCTTTTTAATCGCATCAGCCGAATAAGCTGGACGGGTGATTGTCCGGTCAATGCCTGTAATTTTCGGGTAAACTGCCGCTGGCTAAGAGGGAAATACCGTAAAAGCATTTCAACACCAAAGTGAGGATCAGACATGTTTTTTTGAATAATATTATTAATTTTTTGCAGAAACTCATCATCCAAAGAGAGTTTCTTTATCTTTTTTGGTTCCAGCAATAGTTCCCGTTTAATAGTCTGCTTAAGTCTGATGCGTGATTCAATTAAATTATTCACGCGTACAAGCAGTTCTTTCGTATTGAAAGGTTTAGACATATAAGCATCTGCGCCGGTATCCAAACCTTCAATCCTTTCATCATCCGATGTTTTGGCAGTAAGTAAGATTATCGGAATGTGGCTGGTCAGTATATCATTTTTTAGCATATCGGTTAACTGATAACCATCTATTTCCGGCATCATCACATCACTGATAATCAAATCGGGTAAATAATCTTTCGCCGATTCAACGCCGACGGCGCCATTTTCAACTTCGATAATATGATACTCTTTTTCCAGATGATCGCGTAAATAATGTCTCACATCCGGATGATCTTCAACTACAAG
>JARRPN010000462.1:0-2920 GCA_037382875.1 Calditrichaceae bacterium
TAATAAGCTCGCTTGCATCTGTATTATTGGTTTTTCTTCTCATAACAGCAATAGCATTTGGCTCTTCAAAACCGGTTAGATAATAAAAATTTGAAGCTGTTCGAAATTCATAATCAATATCACCATTTCGTAAATATAAATCATTTGTTGCAACAATCGCTATTGCATTTGCTGGAATGTTGCTTGTTAATTGATCTCTTCTTTGCTGAAATGTGCTTAAATCAAAAAATGTTTCATAGGGATATAGTTTGTCCGGATAGTTAGTATTGGGCTCAGTAAGAGAATCGGATTTTTCTGAACAGCTAACAATAAGAAATATCAGGATTAAAATAGAGAATATTTTATATTTTTCCATGATATCTGCCTTATTTATTAATTAGTCCGTATTTAAAAATCTGGGAGCCTTTCTGTGTTTCGTACCTTGTTCATACCCGTAAGCAATTTCTAATAATATTGGCTCACTCCATGCCCTTCCGAAGAAACAAATACCAACCGGTACTTCGCCAATAAATCCCATCGGTACATTAATATTCGGATAGCCCGAAAGTGCTGCATAAACTGATGAAGACAACGTAAAATTATCGCCATTCTTTAACGGCTTTTTTATACTCTTTTGAGTCAAGATCACCCTTTTCCAGAGATTCCTCCATCGTTTTAACATCGAAATGTAACATCTCAAGGCTATCTGCTAATGTTGCTTTAATAGCTTCCTTCAGGTTAGATACCGGTGCATCCTTTCCCAGCCGTGTAAAATACTTTTTCAATCCATCCTTAAATTCATAAGCCATCACTTCCAGTGAATTTGTATAAGCTGATTCTTCCACAATTTCGTCCAGTTCAATAATCTCAGCACCTTGACTCTTCATGTATCGCACAGCCCGTTGCATTAATGTATCAACCTTAAAATGTCTTCCCTCTCTGGATTTAAGATAACCGATACGTTTTCCTTTCAATCCGTTTTCTTTTAAAAATTGGGTGTAATCATTGTAAAAATTGCCATCACTGGCCAAAGTTTTTTGATCACTGGAATCCACTCCGGTAATGGCGCCAAGTAAAATGGCAGCATCTTTAACCGTTCTGGCCATAGGCCCGGCTGTATCCTGTGTATAACTGATTGGTACAATACCCGATCGGCTCCATAATCCGACTGTTGGTTTAATGCCAACAATACCATTGGCATTTGATGGACAAATAATCGATCCCCATGTTTCCGTCCCGATAGCAATGGCACACAAATTTGCTGAGACCGATACTGCAGAACCCGAACTGGATCCACAGGGATTTCTATCCAATACATAAGGATTCTTAGTTTGTCCGGCAATTCCGCTCCATCCACTGGAAGAAAACGATGCCCGGTAATTGGCCCATTCACTTAAATTTGCTTTACCGAGAATCACCGCTCCAGCCTCGCGCAGCTTTATTGCAACCCAGCTATCCTGCAGCGGATAAGAATCTTTAAGTATACGTGAACCTGCTGTACAGGGCATTTGATCATGGGTATCTATATTGTCTTTTAGTATAACAGGGATGCCATGCAAAGGTCCTCTGCTTTTGCCTTCTTTTAATTCGCGATCCAGCATATTTGCAATATGCAGAGCATCCGGATTGATTGTAATAATTGAGTTAAGCTTTGGCCCTCTTCTATCAATCTCTTCAATACGATCCAGGTAAAGTTCTACAATTTGTTTGATTGTATATGTGCCATCCGCATAGCCTTGCTGGATTTCAGTAACCGTAATTTCATCTAATTGGAATGGCGGAATATGATTATTATAATCATTAAATTGGCAGGATATCAATAAAAGTATCAGAATTAAAATTATGTAGATTTTATGTTTCATGATAAAATTTCCTTTAAAATTGATCTCTGATTATTGAGATTCTTTATTGATAATTCCGGTTTCAATTAGCCACTTTTCACACAGTTTGGGCCAGTTGGACACGGCATACTCGGATGGCCAGATTCCATAACCGTGCCCGCCTTCGGGGAAAAGATGAAAAATGGATGGAACGCCCAAATCCTTAAGCGCCTGATCATATAGAATAGTACCCCCAACTAAACTGCTGTCATCCTTAGTTTGTACGATAAAGGTTGGTGGTATTTCCTGTGAAATTTTAATTTCTGAAGCGAGGCTATGTAGTTCTTTATTTTCAAGATAGGCTGGATACATTAAAATACTAAAATCCGGCCGACAGTTGATTGTATCAGCATCATCTATTTTTTTATAAATATTCCTTTTAAAATCTGTGCTCAATCGGGTTGCGAGATGTCCCCCGGCAGAAAATCCAATCACACCTATTCGGTTGGGATCGATATTCCATTCTTTGGCATGATATCGTACTAATCGGATAGCTCGTTGCCCATCTCGAAAAGCGGCTTCTCTATTTTCAGGAACTGTGTATTTTACCAATACAGCCGTTATTCCTATAGAGTTCAGCCAATTGGCTACATCAGTACCCTCTTTATTAATGGCCAGATATTTATAAGCTCCACCCGGAAATATTAAGACTGCCGGTGTGGGATTTTTAGTCTGATTTGCTCTAAAGACTGTAAAAGAGGGATTCGTAATATCCGTAATGCGAATGACGCTGTCACCACGGGAAGCAAGGGGTCTTTCGGTAGAAGTATCCGCCTCAGTTGAAGTAGGCCAAATATTCATAGCAATTGGTTCAAATGTTTCTGTATGTTCTGCACAATACCACCCTGTACAAAACACAATAATTAGAGTATACCTTAATATGTTATTTTTTCTCATTGCACCACGCTTATATGTATTTAATGAAATTTTATTATGAACGGAAAATAATATAGCGTATTTCAAATAAAAGTACTAATGTATTAAAAAATATATATTATTTTATCATACTTGAAGAAATTCATATCAAAAAATAGAGATGTATTTTTTCTAGTTTGATGACA
>JARRPN010000463.1:0-4550 GCA_037382875.1 Calditrichaceae bacterium
GTTATTCTCCTGACTGCATTAAGAATAATTGGTGCGGCATATTTTAATTGAAAATTATACTCTTTCCCCAATGGTTCGATTAGAGTGATCAAACTATCAGGAAAATAATCTGGAGCACTTATATGTATTGGAACTGGCTTATTACGATTTTCATTATCTGTAAGGATATAATTGATTGAATAATAACCATTGATGTTTGACAGAGTTTCCTGGTTCCCGATCCTGATACTCGCATTAAAAACAGGTTCTCCTGTATAAAAATGTGTTACTGTCCCCTCAATTAGGGCGGTAGTCAGTAAATCCTGAGCAGTATGGTCATAACCAATATATTTATCATAATCACAATACGAAACTGCAAAAATTAAAATTATTAAAAATAGTATTTTCATAAGAATCACATTTTTATTTTTATAATTATATCAAGTGATCTGAGTGATTTCAAGGGTAAAATTGTGGTAATTGATCATCAAAGTTTACACCTATATATCATTATTTTTCAGCTTCAAAAAGTGCACAAACAGCGCCTGCCGGATCCTGAATTACGCAATGCTGTCCATAACCTTTCATATACTTAACCGGCGTAATAACTTTTCCGCCCAATTCTAGACAACGTTCAACACTTTTCTTAATATCCTCTACAGCTATGTATATCAACCATTGAGCAGGAAGATTGGTATTTATACCTCGTGCATGACAGATACCGGCACCTGTGACGTCATCTTCGGGACGGAGCATATTGTAATCGTTGTAATTACCCATGTTAACCGGTTCAGGTTTCCAACCGATCACTTCACTATAAAACTTACTAATTTCTTCAGCATTATTTACAGTCAAATCGTTCCAAATAACTGATCCAATTAATGTTTTTGATTTATCGCTCAAGTGTTACTCCTTTTATCTGGCGAACAATAGTAAGATAACTAAAATTTCTTCAATTTACATCAAATTTCCTATGTAGGTAACCTATTCTGAAAACATATAACCGGCTCCACGGACACTTTTAATATGAACAGGATGTGTCGGATCTTTTTCCATTAATTTTCTCAAACGGGCAATAAAGGTGTCTACGGTTCTAGTTTCAATTTCACTATTAATTTGCCATACATTTTCTAGCAGTTCTTTCCTGGAAATGATTCTGTTTTTATTCTCAATAAGATATTTTAATAACATACCTTCATGTACCGTCAGAGGTTTAGAATTAGAATCGACAACGAGGGATAACTGTTCAAAATCAATTTCTATGTTTTCAACTTTATATGTATCTTTGATGGTAGAAATCGATTTATACCAAAGTTTCCGTTTTATCATACCTTTAATTCGCAATATTAACTCTTCCAAATGAAAAGGTTTGGTTATATAATCATCCACGCCTAATTCCAGTCCTTTCACACGGTCTTCGGCACTGGTTCTTGCTGTTAGAATTAGAATAGGCATCTGTGGGTCTTTCACCCTGATATGCTTTGCTACTTCAAAACCATCAAGATAGGGAATCATGACATCTAGGATAATTAAATCAAAAACCTTCTTATTGAATTCAACAAGAGCCTGTTTTCCATCCTTTGCCAGTGTAACTTCAAATCCTTCTTCTGATAAATTGTATTCCAGACCAATGGCCAGACTTTCTTCATCTTCAACCAGGAGAATTTTTTTATCTTTAAATTGCTCAGAACTCATCCGATGTTTCCATTTGCTGTTTTGTTTTACGTGTTATTTTTAGTAGTCGCTTTCCACGACGGCGTTTTGTTGTCTTAAAAATTGGTAATTCGATAGTAAATGTTGTGCCTTTACCAATACCGGCACTGCTAACAAACATTTTTCCACCATGATATTTGATAATCTCTTTTGCCCAGTATAACCCTAATCCACTTCCTTTTACATTGGGTATGTTTTTATTATAAATGCGCTGAAATTTCTGAAATATGTTTTTTTGATCTCTTGGTGATATTCCAATGCCGGAATCAGTAACTTTTATTACCACAAATTTTTCATTCGCTCCCAGATTAATTTTTAAATTTACTGGTCCATCAGAATATTTAACCGCATTGTCGATAAGGTTATTGATTACAATTTTAAGTGCAGAGCGATCAACTACACTCCGGCTTCCTGTTTTTCCTTCAATTGTGATTAACTCCTCATCAATTTTAAACTGTTCCAATGCTTCATTGATTAACTCATTTATAAGAGGATCAAATTTACATACCTGAAAATTATTTCATCATAAGTTGTATAAATTCCTTCTTTTTGTTTTCTGGTACATTCCGGGAATTTAATGTCTCCAGATATAACTGGATTGATGAGAGAGGTGATTTTAACTCATGGGTAATGTTGGCAATAAAATTATCGTATAAGCGGGTGATATTCATTTGTTTGGTTAAATAAATAAATATCAGCGACATGCTTACTGAAATTAGTACCAATAAAATGAGTCCACTTACCAGGGCAAATACGTTTGAAGTTTCAGATACGATTTGTGGCGAAACGGTTTCCCCAACTTTGGTCATGATGACATAATTAGAGACATACCAGTAAATCCACAAACCGACTAGTGACAACCAGGCGATCTGGGCTGAAGTAAAAACGAGAACATAATACAAAAGGGAATTTCGTTTTCGCATAATTATCGAATAGTCCAATTAAGACATTTACTTATTTACAGTAAAATATAATCAAAAAATGAATGTATAAAAATTAACTGATGTAAAACAGTGTGGAATAGATATTTAATTTACAATTATTTTACACTACTTCTAAAATCGATTTTGTATAATATTACATATTAATCCCTAAACTATGAGGTTTGGTATGAATATATTATTAGTTAATCCCGAAACGCCTTGTACCTTCTGGAGTTTCAGGAATGCTCTTAAATTTGTATCAAAAAGATCATCTGAGCCGCCGCTTGGTTTGGTGACCGTTGCTGCAATGCTCCCAAAAGATTGGAACATCAAATTGATTGATATGAATGTAACCACACTGAAGGATAAACATATCTGTTGGGCTGATTATGTTTTTTTGGGTGGGCTGGATGTGCAGAAAGAATCCTTTAAAAAAGTGATTAATCAATCTAATGAACTTGGAACACCTATTGTTGCCGGTGGACCCATGTGCACAATGGATTATTCTGAGTTTTTAGGTGTTGATCATTTTATATTAAATGAAGCTGAAATTACCCTGCCGCTTTTTCTAAAAGATCTTGAAATTGGACAGCCAAAGCGAGTTTATTCCAGCACTGAATTTCCTGATATAACTAAAACGCCTGCACCCAAGTGGGAATTACTCGACTTTAGGAAATATGCAACAATTAGCATTCAATACTCCCGGGGTTGCCCATTCAATTGTGATTTCTGTACCATAACAATGCTAAATGGGAGATATCCAAGGACAAAAAAAGCACCACAGTTTTTAGCTGAGCTTACATCGCTTTATAATCAGGGCTGGCGTGATGGTATTTTTATTGTGGATGATAATTTTATCGGCAATAAAAAAACAGTAAAAACTGAATTGTTGCCTGCTCTGATAGAATGGGGAAGAGAAAGGAATTTTCCTTTTAATTATATCACAGAGACTTCCATCAATCTGGCTGATGATGAAGAACTTATTGATTTAATGGTGCAGGCCGGATTTGATTCCACGTTTATTGGTATTGAAACGGTCAATGATACCAGTCTGGCTGAATGCGGTAAAACTCAGAATTTAAAACGTGATATAACGGACAGTGTCCATAAACTGCACAAAAAAGGAATTCAGGTTGCAGGTGGCTTTATTGTAGGATTTGATAATGATCCGGTTACAATTTTTGAACAAATGATCCATTTTATACAAAATAGTGGCATTGTAACTGCAATGGTCGGACTACTGAATGCACCCAAGGGAACAAAATTATTTCAACGATTGAAATCAGAGAATCGCTTATTAAGTGCGATGACCGGAAACAATATGGACGGTTCGCTTAATTTTATCCCGAAGATGGATTATAAAAAATTAATTTCCGGATATAAAAATATTCTTGACACAATTTATTCACAAAAAGAATTTTATTATCGTGTCAAATCATTTTTAAAGATGTATAATTTTCAAAATGTTACAATGCGCACACTAAAATGGAGAGATATCCGGGCTTTATTCAGATCTATGTTTGTTTTAGGCATTCTGGAACGGGGCCGAATTTATTACTGGAAATTATTTTTCTTTGCTTTGACCAAGCATCCGGAAAAATTTGCATTAACCATTACGATGGCGATTTATGGTTTTCATTTTAGAAAGGTAATACAATCGATATAAAATAAAACGGCGGAATAAATCCGCCGTAATATTTTTCCCAATAATAACTTATCTTAATATAAAATTGAATGGAATAGCCATCCAAACTTTAACATATTTATCCCGTTGCATAGCAGGTTCAAATTTGCACTTTTTTGCCGCATCCAAAGCAGCTTTATCAAGCATTGGTGAAGACTTTAAAATTTCGGCTTTTTCAACATTGCCTTTTTTATCAATCAAAACACGTATTACAACTAATCCAGTTGTTCCGGTATTTTTTGCAATGTCTG
>JARRPN010000464.1:0-2386 GCA_037382875.1 Calditrichaceae bacterium
TCCGGATTCATTGCAAAAATAGATCAGCATAAATGCAGCCAGTGTGGTGATTGTGCTAATATATGCCGGTTTAATGCCATTCCATTTAAAGATGGTCAATATGTGATTGATGAAGTTGCCTGTGAAGGTTGTGGTTATTGTGCACGAGTTTGTCCGACTCAGGCTATTGAGATGGAAGAACAGAATGTTGGGCATTGGTATATATCCAAAACACGGCTCAATAATTGTCTGGTGCATGCCCGGCTCGGTATAGGTGCAGAAAACTCGGGCAAGCTTGTAGCTAAAGTTAAAAATGAAGCAAAAGCCTTGGCAGAAAAAAATCAGAAAAATATGATTATTGTAGATGGTTCACCGGGTGTCGGCTGTCCGGTTGTGTCATCATTGTCGGGGGCTGATTTTGTGATTTTTGTTACTGAGCCAACGGTATCCGGTTTGCATGATTTAAAACGGGTACATCAACTGGTTAAAAAATTTCAAATCCGATCCGGGTGTATTATTAATAAATACGATTTGAATACAGAAATAAATAATGAGATTGAGAAATATCTTGAAAGTGAAGATATCAAACTTCTGGCTAAAATTCCCTATGATGAAAGTTTTACAGAAGCGATGACCATGGCTAAAACTATTGTTGAGTATAAAAGTAATAATCTAAGTGAAATCTTAAAGGCAAGTTGGAATACATTAAAAGAAGCAATATAAGGAAGGTAAAATAAAATGAAAATTGCATTTACAGCCAAAGGAACCGATTGGGATTCGAAAATTGATCCACGGTTTGGCAGAACCGAATTTATTCTTATTTATGATGATGAGAAGGATGAATTTACACATTACGATAACAGGGAAATTGAGAATGTGGCCCATGGTGCCGGTCCACAGACAGCTCAAAAATTATTTGATTATAAACCGGATGTATTAATTACCGGCAATGGCCCCGGAGGAAATGCTGCCCGTGTTTTGAATGAGTCGGGCATGAAAATATATATTGGTGCCAGTGAAATGAATGTTAAAGAGGCATTCGAGGATTACCGCAAAGGACAATTAAAAGAATTTGTTAATACCTAGTAAGGATTAAATGGAAAAATTAGTAGTCATATTTGCAACGGACAATGGCAAGTCTTATATGGACCGTCATTTTGGCGATGCAGAGTATTTTGATTTGTATGAAATCAATCAGGGAGATGTACATTTTATTAAACGGATTAAAAATGTCATATCAAATACGGAGGACAAGCACGTCAGTGAACAAAAAGCTGTTGGAATTGCCGGATTATTCAAAAATGATGGTGTACATGTACTGGTATCTAAAAAATTCGGCGCTAATATCAATAAGATGAAGACCAAATTTGTATGTATTCTAATGAATGAACAACATATTTCAGATTCAGTGAAAACCATTCAACAAGAATATGATAGGATTGTTGCTGAATGGGATAATGGGGAATCCCGTCATTATTTAAATTTTAAAAAATAACTAAATATAATGGGTAAAATTATGAAAATTGCCTTTACAACAAGTGGTAAAACATGGCGGGATCCTATTGATATCCGTTTTGGCAGGGCTAAAGGATTCTTTATCATCGATACAGAAACAAATGAAACATCTTATGTTGATAATTCAGCTAATGTAGATGCTGCGCAGGGAGCTGGAACCAGTTCCGCTGCAGCCATTATCAATTCTGGAGTGCAAGAATTAATTACGGGTAAAGTTGGTCCGAATGCTGCATCTGCTTTGAAAGCGGCAAATATAAAAGTATATGGCGGGATAGGTTATGCTTCAATTCAGGAAGCCTATGACCGTTATAAAAAAGGAATGTTAACTGAACAAATCCTATAAAGGTTGTTCTTTATGAAAATGACTCGAATTGAAAAACGTTTTGTTAATCGGAAAAGGAAATCCGAAAGGAATATCAAAATAATCGAGTCTGATTTTAAACTAATGGATTTAACCAAAATCAAGACTATTCTGGAACTTGGATGTGGCGTCGGATTTGTATCAGCCTATTTGGCTGAAAATTACCCGTTTAATGTTTATGGTACAGACTTTGATTCTGAACAAATTGATGCAGCAAAGAGCATTCAATCCGAAATTAAGAATTTACGTTTTCAAGTGGAAGATGCATCTAAATTATCCTGTGAAGATAGCAGTATAGATCTTGTTATTTCACAGAATGTTTTCCATCATGTACCGAATTGGCAAGAGGCTGTAAAGGAAATCGCAAGAATACTGTGTCCAGGTGGTTATTTAACCTGGCTTGATTTATCATTTCCAAAATTAGTGAAAAATATATTTCTCCCATTTATTAAAAATTATGGACTCTATACAATAGAAGATATAAAGGCAGCTTTTCAGATTCATGGATTTAAGCAACTATTACAGGAACAG
>JARRPN010000465.1:0-3969 GCA_037382875.1 Calditrichaceae bacterium
TTGTCGCATCATTCCAGTTTAAATCCCCTCCAGTCGAAACAGTGCGATAATCCCCATCACTCTGAGCAAATATTAGTATCGGTGTTATGAAAATTATTATGATGAATAAATATAAAAATCTGGTTGATATCTCTTGATAATTAAATTGCATATTATCTCCTCGATGATCTCTCTAAATCATCTGTCATTTAATTCCCTTTAAAAACTACTTAATTTGTAAAAAAACCATCTAATTCCAAAATTAGATGTTCAAATATTAATTTAGTTACATGGACGCTTTTCTTCCTCGAATCCGGTCCTGGTTCAAATAAAATTTCTTAGAAAGTCCAAAAAAGTTTTCTGAAGGAAAATTCATTTTAAAATCTGAATTTTCAAAATTTCCTTATAATTATAATTGTTTGTAAAATATATATTAATAACGTTTTAGATGCAACTAACAAATAAGGAAATTTATTTCCTATTAAGTCTCGGTATTGATTTTGAAAATATTAATATTTTTATCTTTAAATGGCTTTGGCGTAAAAATTTCATCCAGTTTTTTTCGTAACAGATTTTCCGTCAATCCGCGCACCAGTTTACCATTTTCCGCATAGGATATCATACCGGTCTCTTCCGATACTACAATAATGAGCGCATCGGATTGTTCAGAGAGTCCCAAAGCAGCGCGATGTCGCGTGCCCAAAGCGGGATCAATATCCGGATTTTGCGATAACGGTAATAAACATTTCGCTGCCAACGCAATATCATTCTGTATGATCATAGCGCCATCATGCAAGGGAGAGCGTGGGTTAAATACGGAGCTAATAAGTTGTTTCGATACTTTTGCATCCAGTTCAATTCCCGTTTCAAGGATTGATTTTAATCCCGTATCAAGCATAAGCACTACCAATGCGCCAAAATTTTTCTTGGATAACTCCAGACAGCTATCAATAATATGATCAATAAATTCCATTTTACCGACTTTGACAAAGGTTCGGATTATTTTACTCTGACCTAAATAGATAAGCAGTCTTCTTAATTCCGGTTGAAAAATGATAACAAATGCCAGTACCCAGACTGTACGTAAACTGGACATGATCCAGCTTAAAGCGCTCATACCGGTTAATTCACCGAAAATGGAAATCAGCAATATCACCAGCAATCCGATAAACATACGGATTACAACACTGCCCTTTAAAAATTGATACAATTCAAATATCAAAGTTGTGACAATGACAATATCAATAATATCGATAAATGTGACCGGTAGAAATCCAATTTTAAACAGCATATTTCTTTTTCTTTAAGTATAAGATAATACTTAATATAACTTAAATTTTTCTCAAGAAAAAATATTTAATAAATCGATTGCTTTTTTTATGCCCGTCAATCAGCAGAGCGGATTGACTTGATTACTTTTAAAACATCTTTTGTTTCTGCCACATCGTGCACACGTATGATATCAGCACCCTTCAATACACTTAGAACCGCAACCGACAGGGATCCATATAGTCTTAAATCGACTTCTTTATCCAAAACGTGACCCAGAAAGGATTTTCTTGAGGCTCCAATCAAAACGGGTTTGCCTAAAAATTTAAAACTCTCAAGATTATTTAACAACTTAAGATTATCTTCCAGGCGCTTCCCAAAACCGATGCCAGGATCAATAGCTATTTTATCAAGATCCGCTTTCTTTAGAATTTGAATCTGATTATTTAGAAAATTGTAAACTTCTCCAACCACATCTTCATACTCCGGATTCATCTGCATATTTTTGGGTGTACCTTTAATATGCATTAAAATGATTGGCGAATTATATTTTTTAACAATTTCAGGCATTTTATCGTCAATGCTGCATCCACTGATATCATTTACAATATTCGCCCCAGCTCCTAATGCTGCTTCTGCGACTTTACTTTTATAGGTATCAATTGATATGGGGATATTTGAATATTTTCTTATAGCTGTAATAACCGGCAAAACTCGATTTAACTCTTCCTGAATACTTATCGGATCTGATCCAGGCCGTGTCGATTCACCACCTATATCAATTATATCTGCACCCTCATCTATCATAGCTAACGCATGCTGTACCGCACTTTCATCACTGAAAAACTTACCACCATCGGAAAATGAATCGGGTGTCACATTTAAAATCCCCATAATAAAAGGAGATTGATTAAACTCCAGTTTATTTTTGTTGAATTCCCATACAGGTCGCTCATGATCAGAAAAGAAATTATTTACCTGACTAAAAAATTGAGATATTTCATTATCTTCCATTTCCAATTCATCTAATTCCTTTTCGAAACCGCTTCGATTTAAAAAAAGTATCACAGTGTACGACAATACATGAAAATCCATTATCTAAGACACTTCTGGTACATTTTTTAAATCGAAGCGGTTGATAGATAAACGGGTTTAATCTGCATTAATTGAATCGCTCTTCATTTCTTCCAATACAGTACGAATTCCCTGCATGGCTTCTTTAGCATATTGATCATCCTCTCCTGTCATCCGTTTCACACGTTCACGAAAATATTTCAGAGCTTTTTCCTTATTACCCTGTTCCAGATAAATTACGGCAGCATATAAATAAGAATCGAGATTCTCATCTATATCTATTGCTTTAAGAAAATAATCAAGTGCTTTATTTAGTTCCTTTTTCTGATAATAAACAACACCAAGGTTATAATAATTGTCTGAGTTATTCGGATTCATTTCCATCAATTTATCAAATAACACCTTAGCATCATCTATCCGGGAAATACGCAGGTAAATAGAAGCGAGCAATCCAAGAATCCTGGGCTCATTATTTTTAATCTTTAAAAATTTTTCCATGGTATTTATTGCCATAGTAGTTCCAGTACCTGTAGGCGTACCGGTTCCTGATTCAAAATATTCTTTGGCTAATTCATACACAGCTGTACTGAAGCCCGGATCAAGAAATACCGCACGCTTTAGAATTTCAACACGATTATCATATCCAATAGGGACAAGTCTTTCAGGCAGGAGAAAACTCAGAGCCAGATGCACTCGGCAATCAGGCGGATCATCTATGAAGGCCTTTTTTAAATAGGTATCTGCTTTACCGTATTCCCCTTCCCTTAATGCTATTTTCCCAAGTACATATCTACTCCAGGCCAGTCCCTGTCTTCCTTCATAACTTCATTAAGTATCTTCTTTGATCTTTTAAATTCCGGATTTTCAAATTTAACAAACTGATGTTTAACACGATCAAATTTGATACGTAATCCTTTCTGCATATATATTGCAGCAGTGAGAACCTTGCAATCGTTATCATCATTATTCTTAATTAAGGCAAGACTTTTATCATACTCGTCCAAATAATAATATGCCTTTGCTTTGATATAATTATTCGCTGGTTTGGCCGGCAAAGTTATTTGATTTTGAAAAAGATCCAGTTCTTTGTCCAGACTATTAATAAGCTGATATAGTTCCATCGATCCAGATACAACACTTTTGAAAGATGAATTGCTATCTACTTGGTTTACTTCAATTTCATATTCTGATTCATGATTACTCAGCTGACTTTCTATAATATACCGGGCCCCAATGCGTTTTGTTGTTCGTAGCCATGTTGAATAATTTTTCATGGAGTCTTTACCAATCGTTTCCAATAACCATTCCCATCGATGCAGAAGATATTTTTCATTGAGATTGGTGTGTGCATATCGCTGCAGGGTCTCAGCTAATTGGAATGCGGCATCATCCAACTGAATATTTCCTGATTGATCTTTTGACGGTAAAATGACGATTCGCTCTGGGGGTAAGGGTGGCCGAAATGCAAACCAGAGTGTCATATAAATAAAGATTAAAATTATTGGTACAGTTATTTGCTGCTTTTTGCTTTTTTCTGCCGAGATTATTTCAGATGCCTTAAGCAACCTGAAGAAAATTATAGAAGCTACAATAAGAAAAATTAATACAAGTACTCCGCCTGGCACGCCTCCGGATAAAAAATTAAAA
>JARRPN010000466.1:0-4508 GCA_037382875.1 Calditrichaceae bacterium
CCCGTTTATTAACAAGTCCTAATATATCAAAATTAACTAAATATATAAAAGAGATTATTTGATTATGATTCAGGTAAAAATATTCGTAATGTAAATGTTTTGTAAAACCCTTTCCATTTGCCGCGAATTGAGCTAAATAAAGGAATTATACTTATATTTTGCAGTTATCTTCATAGGATTTAATTATAGTATTAAAATATCAACGGATTTTAAAATTAGTTCCATAATTTTAAAAGTACATTTAAAATAAAGGAATTTACATGAGCGCAATAACACAATCAATACATGAAACTACAAAATCAAATCAATACCGTAAATTATTTAAAGATTATCAGCAGCCGGATTTAAAGCGCAGTATATGGCAAATTGTAAATTCATTCCTGCCATTCATGGTGTTGCTGGTAGCAATGTATTTTAGTCTGAATATTTCATACTGGCTTACGTTGATTCTGGCGATTCCTGCCGCAGGATTTATGGTTCGGATCTTTATTATAAGTCACGATTGCGGACATGGTTCATTCTTTAAATCAAAAAAAGCCCGCGATATCATTGGATTTATAACTGGAGTAATTACTTTTGTACCATATAAACACTGGCGTCACAGTCATGCCATTCATCATGCAACAAGTTCAAATCTGGATCGTCGTGGACTTGGTGATGTCTGGACGTTAACAGTAAATGAATATCTGGCATTATCGTTCTGGCGTAGATTAGAGTATCGTTTATATCGTAATCCGTTTATTATGTTCACAGTCGGTCCGTTATATCAATTTCTAATTGCACAAAGATTTCCGGAAAAAGGTGCGAAAAAGAAAGAACGTAACAGTGTTTATTTAACAAATCTCGCTATAGCTGGTATCATAATATTAAGTTCATTGACCATCGGAATAAAGGCCTATATTATCATACAATTATCCGTAATGTTTTTTGCCGCACTTGGCGGTGTATGGTTATTTTATGTGCAGCACCAGTTCGAAGATGTCTATTGGGAACGCAATGAATCATGGGATTTTCAGGCTGCAGCATTACAGGGAAGTTCCTATTATCAATTGCCTGCTATTCTGCACTGGTTCAGCGGTAATATTGGTTTCCATCATATTCATCATCTGAATTCACGAATTCCAAATTATTATTTAAAAAATTGTCATCGAATACTTACCCAACATATTGAGATTGAACCAATAACTATGCTCAAAAGCTTTAAATCTCTAAAATGCAGATTATGGGATGAGAAAAATGATAAACTGGTAGGATTTGGATACTTGAAGCAGTTAGCGGTGACCTAGGTAGGGGTTATTAAGTTATTGAGTTATTAAAATATTGCGTTATTTGTTAGTCTGATTTGATGGTTGAAAATGACTGAAGTGCCTTGAGTAATTATGGATAGCTAAAATGATTAAAATGCATACAGGTCATTTATGATACTGAATGCGATTTGCTACTGTTGCCAACTGCCCCTGCCCCTGCTTACTGATTTCTGAATATTGCCACTGATTTCTCTGAATTTATCGTGATAATCAAAAGGTGGAAGAACGGGTAATGGATACCATGGATCTTGAACGTGAACGTGGTATCACTATTATGGCTAAAAATACGGCGGTATTTTATAAGGATATCAAAATTAATATCGTTGATACGCCGGGACATGCTGATTTCGGCGGGGAAGTGGAACGCAGTTTAAATTTAGTGGATGGCGCTATATTACTGGTGGATGCCAGTGAAGGCCCGCTGCCGCAGACTCGGTTCGTTGTCAAGAAGGCATTGGCTAAACAATTACCCATCATCCTGGTGATTAATAAAATTGATCGTCCTGATGCCCGAATAGAAGAAGTGATTAATGAAGTCTATGATCTGTTCATTGATTTGGATGCATCGGAAGAGCAAATTGATTTTCCAATTCTATATACCAATGCAAAATTGGGTACGGCACAAAATGATCTGGCTGTGGAATCAGATAACCTTCATCTCTTATTTGATACGATTGTTAAAAATATTCCCGGTCCTGAATCCGATGATAATGCGGTAACACAATTTCTGGTAACCAACCTGGATTATGATTCCTATGTGGGTCAAATAGCCATTGGCAGGCTTTCCAACGGAACTATTCAAATGAATACAAATTACAGCCTTTGTGCTGATAATAATAAGATCTCTGTTGTTAAGCCATCCGTGTTGTTTACATTTCAAAATCATTTGCGCAAGCAAGTTGATAAAGTGTTCTCAGGGGATATCATTGCTCTGGCCGGTGTTGAAAATATTAAGATTGGAGATACGATTTCTGCCGCTGAAAACCCAAAACCACTCCCGCGTATCAAGGTGGATGATCCGACTATCTCGATGCTATTCTATGAGAATACCAGCCCGTTTGCTGGTAAAGAAGGGAAATTTCTGACATCACGACATCTTCGTGAGCGCCTGGAAAGGGAAGTAAGGGGGAATGTGGCTATCAATATCAAAGAGACCGACAGAGCTGATGCTTTTGAAGTACTGGGTCGCGGTGAATTGCAGATGGCCGTGCTTATAGAAACCATGCGGCGTGAAGGGTATGAATTTATGGTATCCAAACCGCAGGTAATAACGAAAGATATTGATGGAAAGCGTTGTGAACCGGTTGAACATGTCTTTATTGATGTGCCTGAAGAATTTGTTGGTATTGTAACGGAAAAGTTATCTTCCAGAAAAGGAAAAATGACCAACTTGGTGAATCATGGGCATGGCCGGGTATTTATACAGTTCATGATTCCTTCCCGTGGTCTGATAGGCTTTCGAAGTCATTTTCTCACAGATACTAAAGGCTCCGGTGTGATGAATTCTATTTTTGAAGGCTATGAACCCTGGTTTGGGCCAATTCCGCAGAGAACTACCGGCGCTTTAGTCGCGGACAGAGCTGGTAAAGTGAACACCTATGCCAGCCTGGCTATGGTGGATAGGGGGGACTTATTTGTTGAGGTTGGTACACCTGTTTATGAAGGCATGATCATCGGTGAACGTAACCGCGATACAGATCTTGACGTTAATATTACAAAAGAAAAGAAATTAACGAACATGCGCAGTTCAACATCTGAGGCGACTGTGACCCTTCGGCCGCCCAGAATGCTTTCACTGGATCAATCCATTGAGTTTATCGCAGAAGATGAACTGGTTGAGATAACACCTCAGAATATTCGTCTGGCTAAAATAGAACGTGATAAACAGAAACGCGGTGCGATGCAGAAAAAGGAACGTCAGGAAATAGAATAACTCATCGTTGATTAGCTTATCTATATTGATCCTATAATTTCTTTTTACATAATTTTAAAAAATACTTGCTTTATTTGATTTGTTTTTGCATATTCTTAACCGATAACTTTACCGGTTAAGTCATAAATCCAAAATATGAAAAAACATGTCACACTTCAGGATATTGCTGATAAACTAAATATCAGTAAAGTATCTGTATCCAAAGCGCTCCGTGATCATCCCGATATCAGTGCGATAACAAAACAGCGTATTGCTGATGTAGCTCAAAAGATGGGTTATATGCCAAATTTTATAGCACGTAATCTATCATCCAGAAAATCCAATACTATCGGACTGGTTGTGCCGAAAATTGCTCATCACTTTTTTGCTTCTGCCATAGAAGCTATTTATCAGACGGCTTATCTTAATAATTATGAAATTATAATGACCGTATCACAGGAAGATGCAGAACACGAAGCCAAACATATTCAGACTTTGCTCTCTATGCATGTGGATGGTCTGCTGGTTTCGGTTACTGAACAGACAAAAGATAAGGCTATTTTTGAACTGGTAAAAAATTCAAATATTGGATACAATCGTCGAAAAGGTTTTGAACTGGCCGCTAAAGATTGTAAATTGAAGATTCCGAAACAATGGATTATTGAAGGTGGTTTTGGAGAAACCGACGGATATAACGGATTTATGCAGTTATATAATAAAAATGATTTACCTGAAGTAATTTTTGCTGTTACTTATCCCGTTGCACTTGGTATACAGTCGGCTGCACAGGAAGTCGGGCTAAATATTCCAAAGGATTTAGAATTGATCAGTTTTGGAGGAAGTATATATAATCGTTTTATCGCACCTTCGATAACTTACATCAATCAACCCATTCAGGCACTGGGAGCAAAAGCAATTGAATTGATCATTGAGGAAATTAAGAATCCTGATACAGTTCGGGAACAACATATCACACTTCCAACCGAGTTAATCATTTGTGAAACCTGTAAAAAAATGATAGGAAATTAATTATGGGAGAACTTACATTAAATCCATATATCTTTGACTCGGATCCTGAAATCCGCAAGATTGCTATGGAATTATATAGTGTAGTGAAGGATTTGCCCATTGTATGTCCGCATGGACACGTCGATCCCAGCTACCTTGCAGAAAATAAATCCTATCCGGATCCTGCAGAATTAATTCTGATTCCCGATCATTACATATTCCGGATGCTTTATTCACAAGGTATAAAACTGGAATCGCTGGGTATTCCAACAATAGATGGC
>JARRPN010000467.1:0-2378 GCA_037382875.1 Calditrichaceae bacterium
TAGATAAATTTTCAAATGAACTGCAGGTAGATGAAAGTACACCACCGGCTTATATTACTCAAGCAGGAGATGATAAAGTAGTTGATGTTGATAACAGCATTGTTTATTGGGAAGCATTAAGACATCACAATGTCCCTGCCGAATTACATATTTACCCTAAAGGGAATCATGGATTTGTTTTACGACAGCCTACAGAGGAATGGATGAAACCAATCTTCAGGTGGATGAAAAATTCTAAATTGATTGAAAACAAATAAAATCAAAAAAACCCGCAATGACTTAAAAATTATAAACTCAGGTATAAAAAAATGAATAAAAAATTTTTAATTATCATTTTCTTTGCATTTATTGGGATTAATATATCATATTCTCAACCTTACCATGAAACAGATCGGGGAATCAAATCAATAATCAATTCTATAGAAGTTGAAATTCAGTTTTACAATCCGTCAACAGTCAGGGTATTGAAATCCCCGAAGGGAAAGTACTTGGAGAAAAAAAGTCTCTCGGTCATTGAGACCCCGCAAAAAACAGATTTCACCGTAAAACAAGAAGATGATGAACTTTTTCTGAGAACCCAAAATATTTTGGTAAACCTTAATCTGAAAAATGGAAAAATCTCTTTTTTGACTCCAGAAAGTAAGCCATTATTAAATGAGAAAGTTAATGGCATGAAGTTTACTGACTTCAACGATGCGGGTAATAGAACATACAATGTCTATCAGGCTTATGTATTAGATAAAGATGAAGCCATCTATGGATTAGGTGAACAGCAACAGGGTAAAATGATTCAGCGTAATCTTAAATTGAAAATGATACAGGGGAATACCGATGATTATATCCCTTTCTTTGTTTCAGTAAAAGGCTACGGATTATTTTGGGATAACTACTCCCCTACACTTTTTGAAGATAACCAGAGAAGTACATCTTTCAAATCTGATGTTGGCAATTGTATAGACTATTATTTTATGTACGGCGGTAATGCTGATGGAGTAATTGCTAAGATGAGAGAATTAACAGGACAGGTCCCGATGTTTCCGTTATGGACTTTTGGTTACTTTCAAAGTAAGGAACGCTATAAAGGACAGGATGAATTAGTGGAGGTAGTTAAAAAATACCGCGAGCTGGAAGTTCCACTTGATGGTATAATCCAGGACTGGCAGTACTGGGGCAACAATTATTTGTGGAATGCAATGGACTTTCTAAACGTAGATTTTTACAACCCGCAAAAAATGGTTGATGATGTACATAAATTTAATGCACATATATTAATATCAATCTGGAATTCATTTGGACCCAAAACCAAGCAATATAAAGATCTGGATAAAATCGGCGCGCTTATGAATTTTCAAACGTGGCCTATGTCCGGTTCGGCAAAATGGCCGCCGAGAATGGATTATCCTTCAGGTGTCAGAGTTTACGATCCTTACAATCCGGAAGCACGTGACATTTATTGGAAATATCTGAACAATGGAATCTTCACATTGGGAATGGATGGATGGTGGATGGATTCATCAGAACCCGACCACATGAATTATAAACCTTCCGATTTAGATGATCAAACATATCTTGGTTCATTCAGAAAAGTACGTAATGCATTTCCATTAATGACCGTTGGAGGTCTGTACGATCATCAACGATCAGTAACTTCCGACAAACGTGTGTTTATTCTTACCCGTTCAGCCTTCGCCGGGCAGCAGCGTTACGGCGCTAATACCTGGTCAGGTGATGTTGTTGCATCTTGGGATGCGCTAAGGCAGCAGATTTCTGCTGGATTAAATTTTTCACTCAGCGATATTCCTTATTGGAACAGCGACATTGGTGGTTTTTTCCTCTGGAATTTTCCGCAAAAACTTGAAGACGTAAATTACTGTGAATTGTATACTCGCTGGATACAGTTCGGTACATTCTGTCCCATGATGCGTTCACACGGCACAGACGCTCCCCGTGAAATTTATCAGTTTTGTAGGAAAGGTGATAAGATTTATGATGCAATTGATAAGTTTATAAACCTGCGCTACTATTTGTTGCCATATATTTATTCTACCTCGTGGGATATAACTGCAAATCAATCGACTATGATGCGGGCGCTGGTTATGGATTTCGCAAATGATAAAAACGCTTTGAATCTTAACAATGAGTATATGTTTGGTAAATCGTTACTTGTTTGTCCCGTAACAACTCCGATGTATTCAAAGATAGTTGTTCACGGAAACGATACTACAAAAGTTGGAGATTTCAGCAAAATAAAAAGTGAAGAAGTTTACTTGCCCAAAGGAACAGAGTGGATTGATTTCTGGACAGGTGAAAAATTTAAGGGTGGAGAAAAAGTTGATAAAGAAACACCTATCGACATCATGCCACTATACGTAAAAGCA
>JARRPN010000468.1:0-2028 GCA_037382875.1 Calditrichaceae bacterium
CATAGCTTATCTGAATTTAATTATCTATGCATCTGAATTTAATGAAATTACTTCGGTATTCCAATGGTAAGGATCTGCTATCAAAACCTATTCATAACAGGTTTTATTTTTGATATCTGTGAATAAATTATTTAAAAAGTGAGAGGGTATGTTTTAAAATATTAATTCCACTAAAATCACCGTGGCCGGGAATGACAATTTTCGCTTCAGGAAAAGTGTATAAGACTTTTCGTAATGTTTCCGGCCATTTCGGTACATTCGCATCACCGGTGAAACCAAGACTATTCCAGTTTAATGCTTTGGCCATACATCCTGCAAAGAGTATCTTTTCAGAAGGAATGTAAACTACTATATTATCCTCAGTATGACCCGGACCCAGATATTTTAATAATAATTCATTCTCTGAACCAATAATTAGTGAATCCTGAAAAGTAATTTTAGGAATGGGTAGATTCTTTTCCTTACAAATTTCAGCCGTTAACTGATATGCGTAGCTTTTAATCCCCATATTATGGACAAGTTCCAGTCCTCCCATACAGTCCTCATGCCAGTGCGCAGGAATAACACATTCAACCGATACTTTCATAGTATCCTGTAGATACTGGATAAGTAAATCTGTTAGTTCATTCGTCCATGGTGTATCAACAATATAGGCTTTTCCCTGATTGATATAGACCAGGCCGTTGGCCGGAAAGTGAGGTGCATTCTCTAAATCATGATATGAAATATGGATATAACAATGATCAGAAATCTGTTTAATTTCAAGGTCTTCTGATATTTGTTTTATTTCTTGAGCTGTCAATAACTGAATTAATACGATTAAAAAAGTAATGCTTAACTGCCTAAGCCATTTCATGCTAAATATGACCTCCAAAAATTTTTATAAAAGTAAAATTTACAGCATTAACAAAATTATTGAAAGAGATTTAATAAAAACACTTTGAGGTATTATCCTTCACACTCATAGCTCTTGGGAATGGTAAGTGTAAAGGTTGTCCCTGATCTTATTCTGGATTTGACCTCAATAGTTCCGTTATGTTCTGAAATGATTTTTTTATCTGTAGACCTTTATTTTCCAAGCATTTCGTGAAAATTTTGATAACTCCACCGCTTTTGCTGCAAGCATCAATAGCATTCGAGACTAAATTCAGAACACATCTATAGATACCTTTAGGATCAATACAGACAAGCTTGAGTCGGTCATCAAAATCCAGTTCAAAACCAATCATTCTATTAGTAGCATTTTCTCTTACTAATTCATAAATATCCCAGCAAATTTTGTTGATATCAGAGGGTTGATATTCTGGTTTACGTGGCCTGGAAAATAATAGCATATCCAGGACAATTTCTCGCATACGCTGAGAATTGCGTTTTAAAATATCCCAACCTTTATTAACAGTTTCCATATTTTTTACAGCAACGCCGCGCTCAACAATATAGGTACCTCCATCCATATTATTAAGAATATTCTTTAATCCATGTGCAGAACTTGCGATACTTTGCCCTATATCTGATAATCGTGTTTGACTTGTATTTTCTTCTGAGAGGCATAAAATATCAATATGTATGGCAACTAAGCTAGCAATTAATTTAAGTAAATGTTCATGAGTAATTGTAAAACAATTATTCTTGATTTGATTAATAGCCATCAATACACCAATTAAATCATCACGGCTTAACATAGGTACAGCAAGTACTGATTTGGCAGTAAATTTTCCCTGCTCATCAATTGTCTTGTCAAAACGAATATCTTCCTGAGCATTTTCTATTCTAACGGTTTCCAGATTCTCAGCAACCCAGCCAAAAATCCCCGAACCTTTTTGTGCACGGATAAAAGTTTGTTTAGAACGATTTCGCTGCCCGGTTTTTTTATAATAATAAATCTCTTGTGTTATTTTATCATATAAGCCTATATGACAATATTTACAATCAAGTAATTTAGGTACCTGTTGAGCAATAATATGAAGTAATGAATCAATATCCGAAACTGCTTGAATTCTATCGTTTAGACTGGATAACTTCTGTACT
>JARRPN010000468.1:2060-4424 GCA_037382875.1 Calditrichaceae bacterium
TTACTGACGATTTTAGTTTTTCCGGGTCAAGGGGTTTCTCAATGTAATCAACCGGTTCTTTTCCCATAAATGCTTTCATATCTTTTTTAAAAAATTGGATGCCAACCTTATCAGCAACTCCGGTTAACATTATAATTGGAATGTCTTTTGTTTCCGGATCATTCTGAAGATCATAGAACACTTTAAATCCATCCTTTTCCGGCATCATTACATCAAGTATTATAAGATCCGGCGATTCAGTCTTTGCTTTATTTTGACCGTCGATTCCATCGTAGGAAGGAATAATTTTAAAACTATCTATTTCTGATAGAATTGCATCTACATATTCAATGGCATCCGGCTCATCATCCACAACTAAAATTGATTTCGTTATAGTCATGTTAACCTCCAAAATTAATTGATGTTTGACATAAATTTGTTGATTTATTTTGTTAATGCAAAGAACCGTTGTAAAACTGTCCCGGCTCAGAATAATAATTCAGATAGCAGAGCAAGTTTCTCGTTGTGAATATTTAATATTCACTACCGAATTCGGTGGGATAACAATTTGATTTTCTATTTCAGCTAATACTTCGATATTAATATATGTAGTAATTATACAAGGTGCAACGAATGAAATTATTTTTACAGTTTTTATCGAAGTACAATTCAATCTTAATAAATTGACTTCATTCTACTATGGCATCCAGAATATATGACAGAAATTTAATGGTATCCCAATTATTTTCTTCAGTAACTGAATCTTCAGCCATTCTTATAACAACCAGATTTTTTTCGGGTACAATACACAATCGCTGCCCGTGGGCACCGACAGCAAAATAAGTGCTATCTGGAATATTGTATTCATCATAGTTGGCAAAACCAGGCAGTAACCACCAGTAATAGCCGTAATGATTAAATTCTTCAGAAATTGGCCGGGTAGATTGCTTAATCCAATTTTCGGGGATAATCTGTTGATCATTCCATCTGCCATTATTTAAATACAGAAACCCGAATTTAGCATAATCTCTAGTTGAGGCTTCTATTCCATATGCTGTATTGGTTTGGCCGGATGCATCACTGCTCCAATTTATTTGTGACATATCTATTCTGCTAAATATATATTGATCTGCAAAATTATGTACATGCATGTTCATTGCATTCTCTAAAACACCGGCTAGCAAAATGGCTTCTCCATTTGAATAATTCCAATGCGTGCCAGGTGTGTATATAATATCTTTCATTGCAGCAAATCTTACATAATTTTCACTATTCAGCATAATGTAGTCATCCACGATCAACGAATCATAATTCCAGTTAAGCCCGCCTGTCATCGATAATAGATGCCTGATTCTTACCGTTTTCTTAATCGAATCCGTTTTTTCATAATTCCATTCCGGTAGATATTCATAAACAAAGTCATCTATGCTGTTAATAAAATTTTTTTCGATTGCAATTCCCATTACAGCATTCGTAAAGTTTTTTGCAAAAGAATAACCTTGCAGCAGTGAATTATTTGTTTTACCATTAAAATAGGCTTCTCCAACAATATATCCATCTTTGGCAATTAGAATTGAATAAGTTTTATAGTCCGAAGCTGCAGCAAAATCATAGGCATTCATCAGCAGTGCTGAATCCATACCAACCTCACTTGGTGCACAGGTTCTCCAGGCTTCCGTTGGCCAGTAAAGTCCCTCATAATTTCCTGTCGCAGGAAATTCTGTACCATTATCCTTTTCCGGTTCAGTCGTATTGTCAGAACAAGTAATTAAAATTAATGAGATTACGCTTATAATATAAAGATACCTCATATTAACCTGTATTTTTGATTATAATATATAATCTATATTACGGATGTAACGATATAAAATTCTAAATATTATTAAAACTTCTCATTACATATTAAATATATATTTAATTTATTGCCAATTTAAAATTTTAAGAATAATTATATAAGTAAAAATTGGTTCGCAACAATTTATCATGCTTAGCGTAGTTCAATAAAATTCCGCAAGTTACAGAGGAGGCAATTAAATGAATATGAAATATTTTTCAATTCCATTCTATTCAATTCTTTTTTTATTATTCTCTTTGATTTTTAGTCGTGATATTAAAAAAGACTATCATGAATCCTATGAAGTAAGGAGTGGTGATATACTCTATTTATCACACGGAGATGGAGACGTTACATTATCTTCCTGGAATAAAGATATTGTTGATATAGAAGTCTATTTTTCCGCAAATGTTTTTGGCCTGGGTACTGATGAATATGATTTTGATATCCAGTTTAAACAGCATGGGAACGAAATAGAAGTATTAGAAAAATTTAAAAGCAATCATCATTTTGGAATTAGAGGTATTAAAATCAACCGCTATGAATATATT
>JARRPN010000469.1:0-2361 GCA_037382875.1 Calditrichaceae bacterium
CTATTGGATGAAATCATCGGTCATGTTCATGAAAAAGTCTCTTTGCCCGATCCCGATGAATTCATCCAATAGTACTATAACAGGAACTCTATATTTCTCTGACATATTAAACGCTTGTATGGTCATATCGTATGACTCCCGAACATTGGACGGCGCTAATACAATGATCGGATGATCTCCATGCGTGCCCCATCTGGCCTGCATAACATCACCTTGTGAGGGCAATGTAGGTAATCCTGTACTTGGTCCACCGCGCATAACGTTGACAATTACTACCGGTATTTCAGCTAACGAAGCATATCCAATATTTTCCTGTTTTAATGAAAATCCGGGTCCACTGGTAGCAGTCAATGATTTTGAACCGCCTAGTGAAGCCCCAAGTACAGCTCCCATTGCTGCAATCTCATCTTCCATTTGTATAAACTTACCGCCATAAGCTGGTAATTTTTTGCTTAAATGCTCAGCAATTTCAGATGATGGTGTTATTGGATATCCGGCAAAAAAACGACACCCGGCATCAATAGCTCCTTCAGCAACAGCGATATTTCCCTGCATCATAAAAGTTCTGTTATTCAAATCAATCTCCTTATGCTGAAGTATATGATGATTCTTCTTTAGTATCAACGATTATTGCAAAATCAGGGCATAATTGTTCACAAAGCATACAACCGGTACAGCTTTCCATATCAACCACTTTTGCAATGATACCGTCCATTTCTAGCACATTTTTTGGGCATACTTCAACACAAATTTTACAGCCCTTGCACCATGACTCATTTATGATAACTTCATGTATTTTCTTCATTCAAACTCCGGAATTCACAGTATATAGTTACTTAGGTGCTGTAATTGCACAAAAGTTACTCAAATTTAAACGTTAAATTTACCAAATACTTATTGACTATGCAACGAATAGTTTGGCTTAACGTTCCCTTCTCTAATTTATAGGCTGAGATTCATTTAGTAATACATATAACAAATATATTTGTCGTAGATAAATAAATATTAAATGTTGATTTTTATGATTTGAATCGTTCTCGTTGGTTGAATTTTTCTCAAACGAATAATAAGCTTAATCAGGCTTTAAATGATATTTTAAATACAATTTATCTATCGTAGTATACAATCGGATGGGAGTGTACATCTTGTAGATTACCTTAATACCTTTATTTAAAAGTATATCACTATTTTTTATGGCTTCCCGTAATTTTTGTTGGTCAAAATTTCCAGGACCAAGCGCCAGACAAGGACGCGAATAGGTATCAATATATTTAACATCATCCAAAATACGCTTATCATAAATCGATACAAATACAACGAAATCAGAATTCAACATATAATTACAAAAATGATTCTTGGACGGATTAGATGAAAGTACATTATAATCACAAAAACTATATAGATTACGTTCAACTATATCAAATGTGGAATGGTCACCATTAGGATTGAATAGAAAAATCTGTAGTTTTGTAACAGATTCCTGATATAATTTATGTAAACGGTTTTCTACTTCACCAAAATCCTCTTTAATTAGCTGTTTATTGTTGGAACAGAAATCAGCAAATTTAATAATTTCATTTTCAAGACCATCAAACAACATTTTGTAAGGTTTAAGACTCATCTTACAAATGATATCACCAAAGTGTTTTAATTCGTCAGCGTTCCATTTTTCACCCAGGTAATTCAATGCATTAGATAGAAACATTGCATTAGTTTTAAACAATGTCTTCGTCTTGTAAGGTGTTGCATGATTAAAATATTTACTGAAATAGTAGATCGCTGGTAAAGATCGAAGTAGAACTGATGGTATATCCTTTAAAAGAAAAGGCTTCTTAATATCACCGTACATACTTCAACTCCAATTTTTATTTTATTTAAAGTTTTACCTCCAAAAAATTCAAAATTTATTATTTATTCAGATATTTTAAATAGTTTTTCAAATCTTACATAATATTGTTCATTACTTTATAAGCAAATTAACTGATCAGGTATAAACACCACTCTGATAAGGTGTGATTACAATCTCTGTACTGGCAGTATTCCAGTTCGCTATTCAGTCTTCATGTTACGATAATCAATGTAGTATGAAAGTGCGGCTGCTATCTTGAATAGAGTATAAGTGAAATAAGATGAATTTTCAACAAAAAAATTAATTTTATAAAAATTAACTTAATCGTTTCTTCAAAAATTAGTTTGCTTTCAGTAGATTTTTACAACGGGATATAAGTGTATCCATTTTTATTGGTTTGGTCAGGTAATCATCAGCACCCTCATGCAGGCCCTTCATTTCATCTTCAATCGATTTAAGTCCTGTAAGAATTAGAACAGGAATTTTATCTACATTTGGCATTGATTTGATTT
>JARRPN010000470.1:0-2344 GCA_037382875.1 Calditrichaceae bacterium
GTACCTGCGTCGGGTCGAGAAGGAATTGACCGAGGCGCAATGCAGTCAGATCGTCCAGGCTCTGACCGACGTATTCCGCAGTGACCTCACGGTCAGCGCGCTCGAGGTCGACTTCTTCAATAATGTCGTCAACGCGCTGAACGTCACGCCCGCACAGATCGCCGGGCTCACCGCGGGCGACGTCTGACCCATCCGCCAGGGCCGCGCCCCGGCACGAAAACAGCAAACCTGTCTCCCTGAGCTGAACGCGGGCTGAATGTCCGCGCACGCGTGCGGCGCCGTGTGCCGTGGTTCAGCGTCAATACAGAAAAAGTTGAACGGGGTTCTGTGCAGCAAAAGGTAACCGGTTCAGGACAAATTCAACCGGCAGTGGATGTGAATATTAGCGCACAGGTTGCCGGCAAAATTGTTGAGTTGAACGCAAAAGAAGGCGATCATGTAAAAAAAGGAGAATTACTGGTTGCTCTCAATCCCAGGCAATATAAAGCTTCTGTTGAAAGGTCCAAATCATCCCTTTTATCTGCTGTAGCCAATGAGAAAAAAGCAGATAGTGATCTGAAACGTGCCAAAGATATGCTTGTCAAAAAATTAATTTCTGATGCTGATTTTGAGGGCATCGAAGCCCAATATGAATCGGCTAAAAGTATGCGCTTGCAGGCGGAAGCAACCCTGGAAGAAGCTAATGATGCTTTGGATAAAACCAAATTGTATTCAACAATGGATGGGATTGTAACCAAATTGAATAAAGAACTGGGTGAAATGGCCATCGGTGCTCAATTCCAGGAAGATGTTATTATGGTGGTCTCGGATCTTTCAGTAATGGAAGCTTTGATTGAAGTGGATGAAAATGATGTAATCAATGTTTCTTTTGGCGATACCTGCGAAGTTGAATTGGATGCATTTCCTGATACGCTATTTAAAGGCAAAGTAACCGAAATTGCTAATTCCGCCATTACACGCGGTTCGGGTACACAGGAGCAGGTCACCAATTTTGAAATCACCATCACACTTGAAAATCCTGATAATCGTTTTCGACCGGGTATGAGTACCACGGTGGATATTTTTACTAAACGTCTGGATGATGTCATTAAGGTTCCAATTCAGGCTGTCACTGTTAGAGAAAAAGCATCTTTAGTTAAGAAAGAAAAGGTTGAAGAAGGCCCGGAAGATACCGGACCTAATCCGCGTGAATCAGAAATGCAGGAAGTCGTATTCGTTGTAGAGAATAATAAAGCAATAGCTAAACCGGTTAAATTAGGTATCAGTGATGACACCCACTATGCTATTTTATCCGGTATAAACGAAGAAGCAGAAGTTATAACCGGTCCGTTTAAAGTGTTAAATAAAACATTAAAGAACGAATCATTAGTATCAGTAAAATCGAAAAAATAAGGTTAATTTTATGTTAATCGAAATTAAAGAATTATCTAAAACTTATATCCTGGGTGAAATTCAGGTCCCAGCCTTAAAAGAGACTAATATTAACATAGAGAAAAATGAATATGTTTCTATTATGGGACCTAGTGGATCGGGAAAATCCACGCTTATGAATATTTTGGGATGCCTGGATGTGCCAACCGGCGGTGCATATATTTTAAATCAGCAAAATGTAAGCAAACTGACTGATGATCAATTAGCTGAAATAAGGAACAAAGAAATTGGATTTGTTTTCCAGACATTTAATCTATTGCCGCGTGCAGATGCCTTACATAATGTTGAACTGCCATTAATCTATAATGGCACGCCGAGAGTTAAGAGAAGAGAAATGGCCCGCGAAGCTCTGGATAAGGTTGGTTTGGCTGATCGTGCCGATCATAAACCAAATGAGCTCTCAGGCGGTCAACGGCAGCGTGTTGCAATAGCCCGCGCCTTAATCAATAAACCTTCCATAATTCTTGCGGATGAACCTACTGGTAATCTGGATTCAAAGACCGGTGAAGAAATTATGACAATATTTAATGATTTACATTCTTCAGGCCATACCATCATTTTAGTAACACACGAAGAGTATATCGCAAATCACAGCAAGCGAATAATCCGATTACTGGACGGCTATGTGCAGTCCGATGACATGAATTAAATATAGACAAAATACCATGCTGCTGACAATAACTCGAATAAATGAATACCTCCTTATGGCCTGGGATGCTCTCAAAAGCCATAAGTTACGTTCCCTTCTTACCACACTAGGTATTTTAATTGGTGTGACCACGATTATAACCATCTGGACAACAATTCAGGGTTTAAATGAATATGTCTATGGACAGCTGTCCAATATTGGTGCATCCACAGTGTATGTTCAAAAATTTCCATGGGTAATCACCGATAACTATTGGGAACTGCG
>JARRPN010000471.1:0-2341 GCA_037382875.1 Calditrichaceae bacterium
GTTGGATCCTCATCCATATAAACATTAGTAACTGAATCATAATACGTCACACGAATAGTATGCCAGTACTGCATATTTGTGAGGCCAGTGGCATTTTGATCAGAATTTTCAAGTTGTATTCTGTCCTCGCCGCGAAAAATAACCTTTTCACGCACGCCGCCGGCTCGGATATCCAGTTCAAAATGGCGATCGTATGTGTTAAAATCCAAGGCTTTTATACGAAACATAAAAGTAGCACCATTTTCAGGATTAAATCCCATATCCTGTATACGCCATAGGAATCTTGCTTCTGCGGAATCAATTGTACTGAATTCAAGCAGACTGTTTCCTGGCATTAGCGGATCATCAATAACCGTACTGGTGGAATCATATCCGAATTCACCATAATCATATTCCTGCATTTCAAAAGCAGGATCATTGGCACTGGGCAGAACGCTACCGTCCCAAACCAGCCATTCCTGGGCAAATCCAGAGATGCTTAAACAAAAAACAACAATTAACATTACAATTAATTTTTGAAACATATTTTGCCTCCTTAGATAAGTTAAAAAAGTTTAATTCATAGAGTAACGGCAGGGGTAAAAAAACGAGTATTAAAAAGATTGATACTTACTTCCTCCTCTGTTATTTTTCACTATATTTAATTAATACAATTATTTAATATGTAAAAATTTTGAATGATACATTTACCGACACTTGCTGTCACTTGCTGTTTGTCTGAAGAATAACTAACTTCCAACAATCACGGAATTAGCTAAATTGCTTATAGTATCATAAAGAAAAAATATGTTATATTGAAGTGAATAACTGTGAAAAACAGTGAAAAACAATTTTTAACATAAAATAAAGTATAGAATGGTAAAATTTTAAAACTTTTATTATATTTACTAAAAGATTTTAGTAATATTCTTAATTAGAATAAGGGATTTATCAGGCAATTACCTTGTTCGACATTGTTTAAGTTATTCATTATCACGGACGTTGTAATAAAATATGTTAAATGATACCGCACGACAGAAACTCCTGGAAAAAATTGTTAATAGCCAAGAGTTTATTAGCTCATCTATTTATGGAAATTTTTTAACATATCTAGTCAATTCTTCACTTGAAGGAAAAAATCTTAAAGAAACAACCATTGCCATTGATGTTTTTGGAAAAGATGAATCATTCAATCCTGCAGAAGATACTATTGTACGTTCTCATACCTATACGTTAAGAAAAAAACTCGAACGTTATTATTTTACGGAGGGAAAACACGATAAGTATAGAGTTAAAATTCCTAAAGGGCATTATCAAGTTAAATTTGTAGAAGCAACCGATAATTTGTATTCTGCGACTTATATTTTAGGCTGGTTGAAAAAACATTTTTATATCTTTATTATTTTAACCCTACTAGTTATAATCGCCATTCAGTATTTTCAAAACTTATCGATTCATGATAAGCTTGAAAAATATCATATTATTAATCAAGACGATCCGATTTGGAAAGAATATTTAAATTCTAAAATGCCAATTTTATTAATAACGGGTAATCATTTTTTCTTTAATATTTATGATGAAAAATATAATAGACAATGGGGCATTCGCGATCCTTTTATTAATTCTGATGAGGATTTGGAACTTTTTAAAACAAAATATCCGGATACATCAATACAGGTTTCACCTGAACCCTATTTCCCATATCACAGTATATGGACATTACCCCCAATCTTATCGATACTTTATTCTGCAAATCAGAAACCCATTTTGAGGAAAGCATCCAGTATTAGTCCCCAAATACTGGATGAGTATAATATTATTTATGTTGGAAGTATCAAAACAATGTATGATTTAAAACATACGTTATCAAAATCACATTTTAATTTTGAAATAGCTCCTCATAAAATTATTTACACCCCACCTGATAGTACGAGCAGTCAAATATTTAAAACCAATTTACATTCTTCTGGTCCAAATGATGATCTGGTTCTGGCTTTAAAACTTCCGGGTCCCTCTGATAATTCAATTTTTATAATTTCATCGTATCATTCTTTAGGAGCTCCTGAAATAACTAATTATTTAATTTCAACTAACAAGAGAAAAGAGTTGGAAAAAATTTTCATGGATAAATACCAAAAGATCCCGGACTATTTTGAAGTTCTTTTCAGGGTTATTGGAATAGATAAAACAGCATATGAAACTAAAATTCTAATTTGCAACGCTATAGAAAAAACACCCTAAGTTTCTAAATAAAACATTATCATAATATTTATAAATTATTAAACTAAAGGGATGTTTGTATTATGTCATACCTATCATTATATTAATTGTATTTATATTTTTAGCAAATTCTGGATTGTTA
>JARRPN010000472.1:0-3488 GCA_037382875.1 Calditrichaceae bacterium
TGTTTTTCTGTCTTTGAGTGCGATAATAAATTTTTATAAAACAAAAATTAAGAATTGAAGAACACTAAAAAATCAAACAAATGAAAAAGTTAACGCTTTTAATCGCATTGGTGGTTACAGTAATTGCCGGTGCAAATGCACAAGTGGAGCTTAAGGCTCTGGCAGGGATGAATTTTGCAACGCTTCACGGAACTGACGCGGATGTATCGGCAAAAGCCGGATATCAGTTTGGTGGTGGTGTATTAATCGGTGAAAAATTTTACGTGGAGCCGGGTATTCAATTTGTAAGAAATACACGCAGTATCCTGGTTAGTGAGGGAAGCTCAGTTGGCGAGATCGACTTCAGCCAGAACCTGGTTAAAATTCCGGTTTATGCCGGTTATCACTTGTTAGGTGCCGAAGACAATCCTTTTGCATTGCGCGTTTTTGCCGGACCAGCTGTTTCCATTCCCGGATCGATTAAGAAAGGTGAAGATCACATTTCGAAAGACGACGTAAACAATGCCATCTGGGCTGTTGACGGTGGGGTAGGCCTCGACATCTTCTTCCTGTTTATCGAAGCCAACTACGAATATTCGTTTAACGATTACTTTGCTGATAGCTTTACCGATAATGGAAAACATGGCGCATTTATAATCAATGCCGGAATTCACATCGATTTTTAAAATCACACAGAATAATTATTACTAAAGCTCCTGTTGTTGGTTCAGCAGGGGCTATTTTTCTAAAGCTGGCATTATACTATTTTGGAGGTTGAATTTCTGGAACAGATTTCTAACGATTAACCACGAATTTCTGTCAACATCCACAAAATAGATATTGTGGCCACCCACGATGTTTGGCAGCGCAGTTTATTTTTAGAATTCTAAATACCTTTTGAATACATCTTTTCGAATGGATTTATTTCATTTTAAGACTTGAACAATACCTCCAAAATTGCGTTCGATAAAAAAATTAAATACCAAAATTCCACACAATGAAGAAATCTGTAGTTATATCAATGATTTTTATATTGGCCACATTTGTGCTTATTAATGCGGCGGCGCAGGCACAGGAAAGTTTCGACAAGTTGACAATGCTAAATGGCGAAGAACATGTTGGGCAGGTTGTTGCAACAGACGAACACAATATTGAGTTTGTTCACAAAAACGAAAGCTTGCACTATACGTATGCAAAAGCCGATATTAACAAAATTCAATTTGCGAGCGGACGCATAGAAATAATAAATAAAGCTCAGGCTGCGGCAGCCTCAGGCGCTGATGTTTCCTTGCAAGACCATCATAACAAGGTAGCAGTTTTACCTTTTACCTATATGAGCAGCGATGGAGCACACGATGATCAAATGGAAAAAAAGGTACAGTCAGACTGTTACACCCTGATGACAAAGAATGCCAGCGAGTTCAATCTGCAGGATCCTGTTACCACAAATGCAACCCTGATCAAACACAATGTGAATTCATCGAATATCGATGGTTTTACTCCAGCCGAACTTTGTAATATTCTCGGAGTTGAATATGTTGTGATGGGAACTGTTACTGTACGCTATACCAGCACAACCAATTATTCGGGATCAAGTAAAACCAGCGAGCAAAAGAATGACAAAAAACGCAGTTATACGTCGACATCATCCAGTTCAACTGATAATTTTCAAACCCAGGTGGATATGAAAATGTATTCCGACCAGGGACAGAATATTTATGCCAATGCGCACACTTCATTTTGGATGACTGAAAATGCATATACCTTAACCTTACAGTGGTTACTCAAACGGTCGCCTTTATACAGGAAATAAATTTTGCATAAAAATAACGAAGATCCATGTTCTAGCCGGCATTGATTTTCTTTTTGCATCAATTGTGTATCTTTATTCCTTAATGGAGTTAAACTGTATGAACCGCAATCTCACTTTATTTTTATTGTTCAGTTTTTGGGTATTGGTCTGTCATGCACAGGTAAATGTCGACAGCCTGAAAATGGAGTTCTACTCCGTTTCAATTGAAAAACAAGACAGAATTTCAACTGCGGAAAAAATTGCGCGTTTCTATTTGCCTTCACAACCTGATTCGGCCCGTTTTTATATTCAGGCTGGACTTGAGTTAACCGAAGAAGATAACGATCAAAGTGCACTCTTTAAGTTCTATAGTATTTTAGGTACAACAGAACTAATGCAGCAGAACCTCGAAGAAGCAGCCATAAATTATACGAAGGCACTGGAAAAGATAGATTACCTTGAAGATCAATCTGAAAGCTACAGCGTATTCATCAATTTGGGCTATTTATACGATATACAGAATCAGTACGCCAAAGCCTGGAAACTATACCATGAAGCGATAAGTTTGGTTGCTCAAACACTGGATGAGGATGAACTGCGTTTTTCACCGGCAAGTGCCTACAACAACATCGCCTCCATTTACATCGATCAGGACAAACCCGACAGCGCACTCATTTTTCTGAACATTGCCTGGAATTATCCGGGATCGCACGAAGATGCTTACGGCGAGCAAATAATGGCTGCTAACTATGTCGAGATCTTTCTGGCTCAAAACAGACCGGACAGCGTTTCAAAATACCTCACCATTCAGAAACAGGATCTGGTCATTTTGGAAAAATCGTTTAACGGATCGCTTGATTTTCAGTACGCCAAATATTACAGTCAGTTGGGCGAGAGTCAATATAAGAACCAACAAAATAAACCAGCACTTCTCAGTTTCGAAAAAGCATTAACCCATTGTATCGCTTTGGATGAATACGAAATGCGCACTTCCGTTCTTAAATACCTGGCTGAAATTTCTGAGGAAAGAGGTGAGGTAAAAACAGCACTTGGATTTCAGAAGCAATATGTTGTGAGTCTGGACAGCCTGAATGAGCGTGCTGCAGGCGATGAGATCATGCGGTTAAAAGCGCGTCACGACCTGGATACAGAATTATTACAATCCCGGAACCAGGTGGAAAAACTCAGCTACGAAAAGGAAAGAAAGGAAATGACTATTCTTGTTATTGTCATCGTTTCAGTATTTCTGATTCTGATTCTGCTGCTGCTGTATTTTTGGCAACATAATCGTCATCGACGTTTAAAATCGGAAGAGGCTATCCAACGGCTTGAAAAGGAGAAAGTAAAAAAGGAACTGGACTACAAGAAAAAGGAGATGACCGCTAACGGTATGTACCTGGCTCAAAAAAATAACCTGATCAGTCTTGTCAGTAAAAAATTACAGGAGCTAACGCCTACACTTCGGGTAGAAGATGCCAAAAAAATTAAGGCGATCATTGATGAACTGGGTACAAAAGCACACGATAAAACCTGGGACGAATTTGAAAAGCGCTTTAACGAGGTACACACCGATTTTTACCAGCGTCTAAGTAAAAAATACCCAAAACTAACAGCAGGCGAATTACGTTTGAGTGGTTTCCTACGCCTGAATATGACCAACAAGGAAATAGCGGCAATTACCTATCAGAATGTCGAAACAATTAAAACAGCCCGTTAC
>JARRPN010000473.1:0-3490 GCA_037382875.1 Calditrichaceae bacterium
AGCTTAACAAGGCATCCTTAGTATCCTGATAGGTCATACAGTATTCATAACCTTTTCGATTGGAAATGGTGGAACCTTCCCGCAAATAACCATCATCAATAAAAATATAACCGCCTGATTTTATTTGTGATCGAAGTATACCTAGGGTTTTCTTATTATCACCAAAAACAGCTCCAGCCGATGCCAGAATTACAAGATCAAAATTATGTGAGTGCTTTGAATAGTCATTTACATCCTGTTCGATAAACTCACACAGATGAGATACGTTATACTCCTTAGCCTTTTTTTGCGCAATGTCAAGAAAAACGGACATGGCATCGACACCTGTTACTTTGAATCCGAATTTTTTAGCAATCTGCACCGATACACCGCCTTTGCCGCAACATAAATCAAGTACAGTTGCATTTGCTAGTAGATTAAGCGATTCTATACCAGATAATATCTGATTAATTGAGCTACCCATTACCCATAAATCCTGAATAAGGTAGGGAAGATAAGGTAAAATTTTAGTCCGTGTTTCCATTGAATCTGCAACCGATCTCTTTGTCTCATTTTTCATATTACTCTATCCACGATTACACCTTTTATACTTATTCTCTGAATCAGAATTCTAATCATAATCATAATCATAATCATAATCTTACTCTATATCCCCTAAAGAAACAAATTTATACTTACTAAATCATTATATAGATTTGATTACTTTTTCCTCCTCTTCCAGACAAGAAAATAAGCCAGTATATTCACAGCAATAACAATAATACCTAATACAGATTGTACATCACTGGTCAATCCCGATGGATAAATTACAGGGACAATATAATGTTCAATAAAACTGCCGCCATAACCCGAATCACCAGCAGCGATTCTTAACGAATTTTCCCAAGGGGTTAAAGGACATATCCATCCTGCAAATTCAATAAGTCCACCCCAAACCGCACAGGGGATGTGAAGCCAGATAAACCATCGACAGCGAAAACCCAAAAAGCCGCCAAAAACAACGAACAAAATAAATGCAAAATGAAATAAAACAATAAGATCTGCCAATAATCTTGCAAGCATTTATATCTCAATTTGTTTTCCAAAAATGAACTTATTACCTGATTCGTGTATCACTACTTTTCATCGTCACTGTAAAAATATTTTTAATAATCTACTATCCAGTCAAGAAAAGTTCAATTTAACTTCGATGTGGAGGTGTACCAATATTTTACATATGACAAACTCTGATTTTGTCAACGTTCTATATTTTCTCAATTAAATAAAGGATTTAAAGATACTTTAATTATGTTTGGTATAGTTCTTGTGATTAAAATAGTAAAAATTTAGGTACGATGGTTAGAAGAAATCTAAAAAGTAGAGGATGTTAAGATGAGTAAAAATATAGTCATTGCAAAAACAAACGAATTACAAAACGGGGAAATGAAGACAGTAAAAATAGATAATGATGAGGAAATACTCTTAACAAGGATTAATGACCAATTTTATGCTACAGAGGCTTATTGTCCTCATTATGGCGCTCCTTTGGAAACAGGAACGCTAATAGATAAAAAAATCATATGTCCTTGGCATCATGCAAAATTCAATATACAGAACGGAGAATTAATTAATCCACCTGCGCTCGATGGAATTGCTAGTTTTGAAATTAAGGTGGAAGGCGATGATGTCATTTTGATTTCTCAAAATCAATCTAAAAATAAGGATTCAAAAAAGAGTAGAAAAGATGAGACTTTTTTGATAATCGGAGGCGGTGCAGCTGGAAACGCAGCTGCGGTAAAATTGAGAGAACTTGGTTTTGATGGACATTTAATTATTGTGACAGCTGATAGTGAACTACCCTATGACCGTACGTCGTTAAGCAAAGATTTTTTAAAAGGAGATATGGATCCGGAATGGTTACCTTTAAAACCAAGTGATTATTATAAGAAAAATAATATTGAGATTATACTTGAACAAAAAGTAAAAAATGTTGATGCAGAAAAAAGAATTGTTGAATTGAAAAATAAAACCAGGCTTGAATATGATAAATTATTAGTTGCAAGTGGTAGCGAGCCGAATACATTTCATTCAGATCAAATTGAATCTAAAAATATTTATACACTTCGAACACAGCATGACGCAGAGCAAATTTTAAATGCAAGTAAAAATGCAAAAGATATTGTTATTATTGGCGCCAGTTTTATTGGTATGGAAGTGGCAGAAAATCTTAATAAGGATAACCGCAAGATTAATGTAATAGCACCAGAAACAGTACCTTTTCAAAACACATTTGGTGAAGATGTTGGACAGTTCATAAAGGATAAAAATGAAAAAAATGGTCTTACATTTTATTCTGGTCAGCAGGTAAAGGAATTTGAGGGGAATGGAAGTATCGATAAAGTTATTCTCAGTTCAGGAGAAACGATAAAAACTGATTTAGTCATTGTTGGAGTAGGAGTACATCCGGTCACAAATTTTATGCCCCATTTTAACAAGGCAACGGATGGTGGTTTGATAACCGATGAATATTTGCAGGTAGAAAATGATGTTTTTGCAGCCGGAGATATAGCAAAATTTCCATATTCCAATAATGATAAATTAATACGGGTTGAACACTGGCGTGTGGCACAACAATTAGGAATGATTGCAGCCTATAACATGCTTGACTTTAAGAAAAAGATTAATATTATTCCTTTCTTCTGGACTAACATGGCCGGGTTCCATATTCGATATGTAGGCCATTCTGAAAATTGGGACGAGACTGTTATGAAAGGAGATTTAAATAAAGGAAATATTTTGGTGTTATATATTAAGGATAAAGAAATAGAAGCAGTTTTAGGCATTAATAAGGATAAACATATGTCTATTATTGAAGAACTATTTCGATTGGATAAGATACCAGTTTCCCTGGCGAATTTAGAAGAGAAAGAAATAACTCCAAACTTTTTGTCGGAATTACTTCAATCGTAACAGGTGAAAAATGAAGTCTTAACTTACAGATCTAATTTATAATATGATGATTAAGCGATTCAAAAGTATTTAATGATTTTATAGTAAAAAATATTAAATAAAAAAAGGAAATATTATGGCTTCTGGACAATTACATGAGAAAAAAGAGGAACTTTCAACGAAAGTGGTTGATGCACATCGGGCTTATCTATCACTCATTGAAGAAATAGAAGCTGTTGACTGGTATAGTCAGCGGGCAGATGTTACAGAAGACGAAGAATTAAAAAGAATTTTAGTTCATAATAAAAATGAAGAAATAGAACATGCCTGTATGATGATGGAATGGCTTCGTCGGAATCAACCGGGATGGTCAGATAAGATGCACACATATCTCTTTACACAAAGAGAGATTGTCCAAGTAGAGCAGAATGAAGATGAGTCTGAAAATGATCTAAATATTGGACAAAACAAAAAATAAAAGGAGAATCTATGAATATTCTTAAAAGACAACTCGCTCCTATAAGCGATTCAGCCTGGGAGTTAATTAATGAAGAAGCGAAAA
>JARRPN010000474.1:0-2652 GCA_037382875.1 Calditrichaceae bacterium
CCAGCGATAACCAAAGAAGCTCTGCTCGAAATGCATCGACAGGTTGGCATAGGCAAACCTGATAAAGATGGATTGATGCGACGAGGCCTAATGATTCGCCATCTGGTGATGCCCAATAACGTGAGTGGATCTAAAGAGGTGTTGAAATGGATTTCCGAACATCTGCCTAAAGAGACCTACGTGAATATAATGTCCCAATATAAACCAATGTATCGTGCTTTTGAATTCCCTGAAATCAACCGAACGATTACACGCAAAGAATATAATGATATTGTAACTTATGCCAAAGAACTTGGCCTATCCAACCTGGATATCCAGGGATAGTGATTTCAGTATTAGCTTACTTGTACAGAATTTTTAAACGATTCATTAAAATATTTATATCAGAAGCATTTGTCACTCCCAGTAAATGCGAATCAATATAAACAATTCCGATATATCCTTTATAAGGTACTTTCCGGTAACAAATTAGCTTCCCATTCATTTCGGTGGATTCCCATTTATTCTTAATTGTATCCCATATAATTTCGTTGGTATTATTAGCTTCAGGAAGAAGAGCGAAATATTGAAACTCGGTTTTTTCATCACTCAGATAGCTGGCATAAATGCAATTATTCAATTCACTTAGACCGAGGAAATTCCTACGCACATGTCCAAGAGATCCTTTAATCTGATCCTTATCCGGTAATAAGGAAAATTCATCCGGAAAATCAGCATTTCCCGGTAATGCCTTTTCTAGGGCGATAAGTAATTCTTTACCCTTTTCTTCTGTTAATACACCCTTAAGCAAATGGATCTTGACATAATATCGGTCTTTCAATAATAGACACTGTGCCGGTAAAATGATCAACGCTTCTGTGCCGATATCTAATATCTGGGCTTGCTGAGGCCTTTCCGTCTTATAAATACCAAAGGCATTCAAAGGCAATCCCATATTGTAAATGTCTGCTGTGACCATGATTAAACCATTCTCAAGCTCGGCCGCCTGGAGTGCTTCAAATCCATAGTCAATAAATTGATCGGCAGCGCCATTGATGTATTCCCATAAATTATCAGGTGTATATTTAAGTACTTCACCGCTTACTTTCCAGCCTTCAACCTTCGGAAAATCCTGTGCATGAATAGATATAACGGCTGTAAATAATACAACTACTAAAAATTTAATACGAAACATATAACATTTATCCTATCATAATTAAGCTAAAGTTAGCATGGAATGAGCCTGAACCAAATTTGCCTGAACATTTAATTTATATGGACAAGCTTTAAGACAAGGCGCATCACATCCATGACATGGCATTGCGTTTAAATCACCTAAACTATTGTATTTGTTCATGGCTGTTTTTTCCTGACCTTGTAAATAGTAGTAGGCATAACGCATAATTGTACTTACCGGAAGATTTTCCGGGCAAGACTTTTTACATTCAGTACAACTATGCCGACAGTATTGGTTATTAATCATCTGTCCATAACGATTAAGCAAATCCATGGTGTTGATAGACATTTTAGTACCCGACAGCGGGATAACCTTATCAATCAAATCAAAATCGCTGAAAGACATACAAACGGTGTGCATATCGGGATTTTGCAGAACCCATTGAATGGTCGCCTTATAAAGATCATCTTCTGTTTTGACACCATATTTATCAAAAAGCGGTTTGTATTCTTTTAAGGTTTTTTCCTGCTCTTTCATTCCATCCAATAGACTTTTCTCAGCTTCCTCTTTTGATCTACCCCGCTGCATCATCCGATCCAGATTTCTCTTTTGGGCCGGTGTCGGATTGTCCGGATCATAAGGATCAATCTTAACAAATCTGGGTGATATTTTCATTGCGGTTGTACCCACATTGTTTTTCTTACAGGCTGCTAAAACTTTTTCACCAGCTTCCCGATTTAAATAATTATAGACCATTAACATAACATCAAAACGCCCATCTTCAGCAGCAGCAGTCAGGACACTTTCCATTGTATCTTTGTCGGACCTTGGTCCATGACTGGATAGCCCTATGAAACGCAATCTTTTTTCACTAATTAATTTCTTAGTGGCTGCATGAAAGCCGGCATGATTTAATGCTTCGACACTCGGCGGATTATGCATATAAAGACAATCAACATATTCGGTATTCAATCTTTGTAAACATTTTTCAAAACGATTTAAAATGGATTGTTCGGATTCATCATCGTTAAGATGTAGTTTGGTTGTGATAAATATTTTGCTTCTTTCCATCACAGACATATTGTCACCAATGCATTTCTCTGCATTCCCATTGCCATATCCTTCTGCCGTATCGAAATAATTTACGCCATGGTCATATGCATAGCGAACTACACTGGAATCCTAGAGATATCTGATACTTTAAATCCTGTGCGTCCCAATACACGGAAATCCTTAATTTTTGGCATCTCAGTTTCCTGATTTATCATTGATCCTGCGACTTTCATTGGCAAGCCAAGCGCACCTGCTGCAACGGCTGAAGCTCCTACTTTAAAAAATTTCCTGCGGTTAAAATCATTTGTATTCCTGTTAGAATCAGATTGCTTATTCATAAGGATATCCTCATATTTGATTATTTCTATTGATTTCCTTTAATTTATTAGAATCAGTTCGAATTGTTCACAGTAAAAAGATAGGACATATTTAACTGAAAATAA
>JARRPN010000474.1:2717-3735 GCA_037382875.1 Calditrichaceae bacterium
TAGTATAATTTATTTCAATAGAGCAATTAACTACCTTCTATAGGGGGATTTATATGAAGCGACGCGATTTTATAAAGGCAACCGCCATAGGCGCTGTTGGGGCCAATCTGGTTCCTTTTTCATTGCATAAACACAATCAACTAAAAGCACAAACCGCAACGCCGGATGTTGTCTGGGTAGAAAATGGAGAACCGGAAGCGTTGTTTAATACGGCAATAAAGGAACTGGGCGGGATGAGTAAATTCATTTCCAAAGGGGATGTGGTTGTAATTAAGCCTAATATTGGCTGGGCGCGGACGCCGGAATTTGCCACAACTACTAATCCTGATCTGGTTGCAGAAATTATTAAACAGTGTAAAGAAGCCGGCGCAAAAGAAGTGAAAGTGTTTGACCATACCTGCAATCCCTGGCAGCGTTGTTACAACCTCTCCGGTATTGAGGAAAAATCCGAATCCAATGGCGCGAAAATCACACAAGCCTATAACCATAAATATACCAACCTGGCTATTGATGGACAGTATATAAAAGAATGGCCAATATATAAGGATTATCTGGAAGCGGATAAAATAATTAACGTGCCCATTGCAAAACATCATTCGCTGGATCGAGTTACACTCGGCATGAAAAACCTAATGGGTGTGATGGGTGGACGACGTGGATCGCTGCATAATAATTTCGGACATAAAATGGCTGATATTAATAGTAAAATAATCCCAACACTAACCATCATTGATGCCTATCGAATTTTAGTAGCTAATGGTCCGACCGGCGGCAGTTTATCCGATGTGAAATTAACAAAAACCCTGATTGCCAGTCCTTGCATTGTTTCAGCTGATTTTGTCGCTTTGGATTTATTTGGCCACAAGCTGCATGATGTACAGCACATTAGCATCGCTAATGAACGTGGCTTAAATAAATTTGACCTGACTAAACTCAATATTAAAAAAGTAAAATTGGCTTAATAGATATGGTTAAGGCACGAAAGATTTCCCAGGTATTTTTTATACTCTTTTTCTTT